>QJVU01000614.1 GCA_003235605.1 Planctomycetota bacterium
CGAGTTGGAGCCGTTCTCCTACTCGCCCTGGGCCCAGAGCCAGCCCTCCAGCGACGTTCGGTTGGACCGGCTGCACTTCGGAGGGTCGACCACCACGACCGTCGGCACCTGGGCCGGCTCGTCACAGAAGGCCAAGCGCCCGGGCTACGTGATCGAGTATGCCGGGCCCACGGCGCAGCGCACCGTCGGCCTGCTGGGCCGAGAGCAAGGTTCCTTCGACGGCTACACCTTGTTCGCCCCGGTGTTCACGAAGACCACCTACCTGTTGGACCCCCGCGGCCGGTCCGTCCACACCTGGACCAGCGGCAATCCCCCGGGGGCGTCGGCCTACCTCCTGCCCAACGGCAACCTGCTGCGCTGCGCTGCGATCGGCAACACCGTGTTCACTGCCGGCGGCAACGGCGGTGTCGTCGAAGAGTTCGCCTGGGACGGCAGCCTGCTCTGGTACTTCCAGCACTCCAACGACAAGTACTGCCTTCACCACGACATCGAGAAGCTGCCCAACGGCAACATCCTGATGATCGCGTGGGAGCTCAAGACCAAGGCCGAGGCCATCGCTGCCGGGCGCGATACGAATCTGCTGACCGAGGATTCCGTCTGGCCCGAGAAGATCATCGAGGTCCAGGTCACCGGCAAGGACACGGGCAAGATCGTCTGGGAGTGGCATGCTTGGGATCACCTGGTCCAGGACTTCGACTCCACCAAGGCCAACTACGGCGACCCGGCCAAGCACCCCGAGCTCATCGACCTGAATTACACCCTGATGGACGGTCGCGCGGACTGGCTGCATGCCAACTCGGTGGACTACAACGCGAAGCTGGACCACATCGTCCTGAGCCTGCGGTCCTTCTCCGAGTTCTGGATCATCGACCACAGCACCAGCACCGCGGAGGCAGCAAGCCATTCCGGCGGCAAGAGCGGCAAGGGCGGCGACCTTCTCTACCGCTGGGGGAACCCTGCCGCCTACCGCGCCGGCACGGCCAAGGAACAGACCCTGTTCTTCCAGCACGACCCGCACTGGATTCCGGACGGTTTGTCCGGCGCCGGCAACATCCTCGTCTTCAACAACCGCACCGGACAGGACTTCTCCTCGGTAGACGAGGTCGTGCTGCCCACGGTGGACGCCAAGGGCAACTACCCGATGACCAGCGGCGTCTGGGGACCGTCGGCGGCCAAGTGGTCGTACACGGCTGCGAAGAAAGAGGACTTCTACTCCGAGCTCGTATCCGGAGCCCAGCGACTGCCGAACGGCAACACGCTGATCTGCAGCGGTTGGACGGGTTGGATCTTCGAGGTGGACACCGCAGGCAAGGTCGTCTGGCAGTACGAGAACCCCGATACCCCGGCGGGCGTCGTGCGCCAGGGTGTCCTGCCGGAGGCCAACATGATGTTCCGCTCATACCGCTACGAAGCGGACTATCCGGGCCTGAAGGGCAAGGACCTGACACCGGGAGACCCCGTCGAAAAACACGACTCCGTGCTCCTCGTGGAAGGCTCCACCGTCCCCCACCGGGCCCAACTCAACACGCCGGTGCGCTTCTCCCTCAGGGCCGGCAACCATCCGAGCCGGGGATACCTGGTGGGAACCTCGTTCAAGCCTGGGCTGCTGCAGATCGATTTCCGGTTCATGCGGGTGGGCTGGGACCCGATCCTCGCCGTCTCGATCCTGCAGACGGCCCCCACCGTGTTCCAGAACTACATCGGCCTCCTGGATGCCAACGGGCACGGGAGCGCGACCCTGGCGATCCCCGACATCCAGGACCTGATCGGCCTCAAGCTCTTCACCGCGTTCGTGGTGGATGATCCGACATCCCGCTCGGGCCTCGGCATGATCTCGAACACCGTCGTGGTCGAGATCGGTTCTTGAGGAGCCTCATGCAACAAGGACAAGCGATGATCACCTCCGCCTCCTCCCAGCAAGCCCAGACCTGCGTCCTGATCACAGCCTTCCTCGCGGGTCTTCTCTCCATGCCCACGGCGACCACCGCTCAGACCACGTCGTGGATCGGCTCCTTTTCCCATCCCGACAACACCACCCACTGGTACGAGGCCGTACCGGTGGCAGGGGGCCTGAGCTGGGGCGAGGCCAACCGGGCAGCGGCCACCGCTGGCGGCCACCTCGCCACGATCACCTCGGCGGAGGAACACGCTGTGGTCGTCGCCTTGATCCAGGACGCTTCCCTGTGGTCCGGGTCCGAGGGTCCCTGGATCGGCGGGCTCCGTTCGGTTCTCTTCCCCTCGGTCTGGGGTTGGACCGAATTGGAACCGTTCTCCTTCTCGGCCTGGGCGCAGGGGCAGCCTGCCAGCGAAGTCAAGGCAGACCGGCTCCACTTTGGGGGATCGACCACCACCACCGTCGGCACCTGGGCTGGCGCGCCAGCCAAGGCGAAGCACCCGGGCTACGTGATCGAGTACGACGGCCCCACGGCACGACGCACCATCGGTCTCCTGCGCCAGGACACCGGATCCTTCGAAGGCTACACGTTGTTCAACCCGTCGGCCGCCAAGGAGACGTACCTGGTCGACCATCGCGGTCGCACGGTCAACTCCTGGATCAGCGCCTACCCTCCAGGGATGAGCGCCTACCTGCTGCCCAACGGCAACATGCTGCGATGCGGCGCTGCGGGTAACACCGTGTTCACCGCCGGGGGCAACGGCGGGGTGGTCGAAGAGTTCGCCTGGGACGGTAGCCTGGTCTGGTACTTCCAGCACTCCAACGACAAGTATTGCCTTCACCACGACATCGAGAAGCTGCCCAACGGCAACGTCCTGATGATCGCCTGGGAGCTCAAGACCAAGGAGGAAGCCATTGCCGCGGGCCGCGACCCAAAGCTGCTGACCCAGGATGCCGTCTGGCCCGAGAAGATCATCGAGGTCCAGGCCACCGGCAAGGACACGGGCAAGATCGTCTGGGAGTGGCATGTCTGGGACCATTTGGTCCAGGACCTCGACTCCACCAAGGCCAACTACGGCGACGTTGCCAAGAACCCGCAGCTCGTCGACCTGAACTACACGCTCGTGGACGGCGGCGCAGACTGGCTGCACGCCAACTCGGTGGCCTACAACGCCAAGCTGGACCAGATCGTCGTGAGCTTCCGGCACGTTTCCGAGATCTGGATCATCGACCACAGCACCAGCACCGCGGAGGCAGCAAGCCATTCCGGCGGCAAGAGCGGCAAGGGCGGCGACCTTCTCTACCGCTGGGGAAACCCTGCAGCCTACCGAGCCGGCACCGCCAAGGAACAGACCCTGTTCTACCAGCACGATGCCCACTGGATTCCCGAAGGCTTGCATGGCGCCGGCAACATGATGATCTTCAACAATGGCTACGGGCGCGATTACTCCTCGGTGGACGAGCTCGCGCTGCCTTCGCCGGACGCCAAGGGCAACTACCCGATGACCAGCGGCGTCTGGGGACCCACAGCGCCCAAGTGGTCCTACACGGCCCCGACCAAGGAGAACTTCTTCGCGTTGTTCGTTTCCGGGGCCCATCGGTTGCCAAACGGCAACACGCTCATCTGCAGCGGTGTTGACGGCCTGTTCTTCGAGGTGACGGATGCTGGCAAGATCGTCTGGGAGTACCAGAACCCAGTGAGCACCAGCATCGCGCAGCAGGGTGACCCGACCACGCGGCGGCTGGCGTTCCGCGCGACGCGCTATGCAGCGGACTACCCCGGGCTCAAAGGCAAGACCCTGACGCCAAAAGACCCCATCGAAAAGCACGACTCCGTGCTCCTCGTGGAAGGCTCCACCGTGCCCCACCGGGCCCAACTCAACACGGCGGTGCGCTTCTCCCTCAGGGCCGGTAACTATCCGGGCCAGGGATACCTGGTGGGAACCTCGTTGAAGCCAGGGCTGCTGCAGGTCGACTTCCGGTTCATGCGGGTGGGCTGGGACCCGATCCTCGCAGTCTCGATCCTGCAGACCGCCCCCGCGGTGTTCCAGAACTACATCGGCCTCCTGGATGGCAACGGGCACGGGAGCGCGGCCCTGGCGATCCCCGATATCCAGGACTTGATCGGCCTCAAGCTCTACACCGCGTTCGTGGTGGACGATCTCGCATCCCGCTCGGGCCTCGGCATGATCTCGAACACCGTCGTGGTCGAGATCGGCTCCTGACCGGCTGACCCACGGCACGCACGAAAACCCGGGATCTCCTGGCGATTCGGCGCCATCCCGGGTCCTCTGTACAACTCTGCCGAACGCCAGTCCATCTCATGAAAATTGCCGTTGTCTACAACCGTGCCAGCCAGAAGGTCATCAACGTGCTTGGCATGCAGAACCGTGAGAAGTACGGCAAGAAATCGATCGCACGCATCACCGACGCGCTGAAGAAGGGTGGCCACCAGGTGGCTACCTTCGAGGGCGACAAGGACCTCATCGACAACCTCGAGGCTTTCATGCCCCGGGTGGTCAAGGGTGAGCGCCCGGGCATGGTCTTCAACCTTGCCTACGGCGTGCAGGGACAGGCACGCTACACCCACGTTCCGAGCATTCTGGAGATGGTGGGGCTGCCCTACGTGGGATCTGGTCCCATGGCTCACTCCCTGGCTCTCGACAAGGTCGTGGCCAAGATGATGTTCCTGCAGCATGGTCTGCCGACACCCGCGTTTGCTGTCCTGGACCGGGCCGACTTCGAGATGCCCGATGTGCCTTTTCCGCTGATCGTGAAGCCGCGAAACGAGGCCATGTCCTTTGGTCTCAAGATCGTCCACAACGAGACGGAGTTGCGTGAGGCAGCGGCGGCGATCTTCGAGCAGTTCCAGCAGCCGGTCCTCGTGGAGCAGTTCATCGACGGCCGCGAGATCAACGTGGGGATCCTCGGCAACAACCCCTGCGAAGCCCTGCCCCCGGCCGAGCTCTCTTTTGGGGAAGGCGGTCCGAAGATCTACACGGTGGAGGACAAGCGCGGGCAGTCCGGGCGCAAGGTGGAGGTCATCTGCCCCGCCGACCTCGACGAAGAGATGACCAGGAAGGCGCAGGACACCGCGAAGGGTGCGTTTCAGGCCCTTGGCTGCCTGGACTGCGCGCGCATCGACATGCGTCTCGACCAGGACGGCAACTTCTACATACTCGAGATCAACAGCCTTCCCAGCCTGGGCGAGCATGGCTCCTACGTCCATGCCGCGGCCGCGGCCGGCTTGGACTTCCCGAAGCTGATCAACCGTCTGGTGGACGTGGCCTCGGCACGCTACTTCGGGACGCCATCCCCGCCGGAGTTCGCCGAGAACGAGGAGACACCGGCGCACAGAGTGTTCGCCTACATCACCGGACGCCGCGATCGGCTGGAGACCAGGCTGCAGGACTGGACCCAGCTTTCCAGCAGGTCCCTCGACCCCATCGGCATTCGGGCGGCGACGCGAGAGCTCGACCGACGCATGCAGCGGCTGGGCCTGCAACCGGTGGAGGACCTCACCGACGCCCCCGAGGTGGCAACCTGGGAGACACCCCTGGGCCTGCAGGACGGCACCCTGATAATCGGCAACCTGGACGTACCCGTGCCTCTGAAGGCGGCGGTACCA
>QJVU01000095.1 GCA_003235605.1 Planctomycetota bacterium
CCGAGACCCTGAGCCGCGATCCCCAACCGTCCACCGTCCAGGGTGTCGAGTGCAACGGTGAATCCATTGCCTTCCTCTCCCAGCAGGTTCTCCTGGGGCACCCGCACGTTCTCCAGCAACAGCTCGGTGGTTGGCGAAGCCCTGATGCCGAGCTTGCGTTCCTTCTTGCCCACCGTGACACCCGGGAAGTCCCTCTCCACGAGGAACGCAGAGATCCCCTTGACCCTGTCTTCCCCGGTGCGGGCGAACACGATATACACCCCCGCCTCGCTGCCGGTGCTGACCCACAGCTTCGGGCCGTTCAAGACATAGCTGTCGCCATCCTTCCTTGCTTCACAGCGTAGCGCGGCTGCGTCGGAGCCCGAGCCAGCCTCCGACAGGCAGTAGGCACCCAGCCACTCACCGTTGACGACCTTTGGAAAGTACCGGGCCTGTTGCTCCGCTGTGCCCCACTTGTGCAGCGGCGCGCAGAACAACGAGATGTGCACCGAGACCGTGACTCCGGTGGAGGCACAGGCAGCATTGAACTCTTCCAGCATGATGCAGCTGGCAAGGCTGCCCAGCATGCTGCCCCCATGACTCTTCGGGATGGTGATGCCCAGGAAGCCCTGCTCACCGGCCTTGCGAACGATGTCCCTTGGAAACGCTCCCTCCCGATCCAACCTCACCGCTTGCGGCTTGATCTCCTTTTCCGCGAACTCCCGCGCCCTCTGTCGAAAGGCCTCGAGCTCCGGCGACAACTCGAAGTCAGTGACCTGAGGCAAGTTGTTGGTCTCCAACATGGCTGTCAGCTGTAATCGTAGAAACCCTTGCCGGTCTTGCGACCCAGGTGGCCGGCAGCAACCATGCGCCGCATCAGCGGGCAAGCGCGGTACTTGTCATCGCCGAGGCCCTCCTTCAGCACATCGAGGATGCTCACGCACACGTCCAGACCGATGAAGTCAGCGAGTGTCAGCGGACCCATCGGGTGGTTCATGCCGAGCTTCATGATCTCGTCGATGCCCTCGCGCGTGCTGGCTCCCTCCATAAGGCAGAAGGCCGCCTCGTTGATCATGGGGGCCAGGATCCGGTTGGCGATGAAACCCGGATAGTCGGCGGCTTCCACCGGCACCTTGCCGAGGCTCTCGGACCATGTCATCACCGTCTGGAGTGTGGCGTCACTGGTGTCCTGGCCCCGGATCACCTCAACCAGCTTCATGAGCGGCACCGGGTTCATGAAGTGCATGCCGATGACCTTTTCGGGGCGGCCAGTTACCGCCCCGAGCACGGTTATCGAGATCGACGACGTGTTGCTGGCCAGGATGGTGCCCTTCGGCGCCAGCTTGTCCGCCTGCTCGAAGAGCTGTTTCTTGATGTCGAGGTTCTCCGTAACCGCCTCCACGACCAGCTGTGCCTCGGCAATGCAGTCCATCGAAGTCGTGCCTTCGATGCGGCCACGGATCTCCTTGGCCTGAGCCTCGGTGAGCTTCTCCTTCTTTACGAAGCGCCCGAGGCTGTTCTCGATGGTGGTGAGACCACGCTGGACGAACTCGTCCTTGGTGTCGATCAGAGACGTAGGGACCCCGTGGGCGGCGAAGGTCTGGGCGATTCCGTTGCCCATGGTGCCCGCGCCGACAACCGCGACTGTCTTGGGAAGGTTGGCTGACATCGGATCAGTTCATCATCTCGACGGCCAGGGCCACGGCGTTGCCGCCACCCAGGCAAAGGCTTGCCAGACCACGGCCGAGGCCGCGGTCCTGCAGGGCGTGGATCAGGGTCGTAAGAATACGGGCACCGGAGCAACCGATGGGGTGGCCCAGGGCAACGGCACCTCCGTGCACGTTGACCTTCTGGGGATCCAGCTCCAGCACGCGGAGCAGAGCCACGCTCTGCACCGCGAAGGCCTCGTTCAACTCCACCAGGTCGAAGTCCTGCACGTTGCACTTGAGCAAGGTGCACACCTTCTTGACCGCGACCTCCGGAGCCATCATCACCCATTCCGGAGCCATCCCACCGGTGGCATACCCCAGGATCCTGGCGATGGGCTGGACGCCCTCGGCCCTGGCGGTCTCTTCATCCATGACCACCAGGGCGGAAGCACCGTCGTTGATCGTCGAGGCATTCCCCGGCGTGACAGTGCCGTCCTTCTCGAACACCGCGCGCAGCCTGGCAAGAGACTCCAGAGACGCATCGGGACGCGGGCCCTCATCACTTGCGAACGCAGTGACGTTGCCCTTCCGGTCCTTGAGCTCGACGGTGAAGATCTCCTTGTCGAACTTGCCGGCCTTCTGCGCCGCAACCGCGCGCCGGTGGCTCTCCAGAGCATAGGCGTCCTGGTCCTTGCGGCTGACGTCGTGCTCGCGGTGGACCAGTTCCGCGGTGCTGCCCATGTGAAAGTCGTTGTAGATGTCCCAGAGTCCGTCCTGGATCATGCCGTCGACGAGCTTGCCATGGCCAAGGCGCTGGCCGGCGCGGGCCTCGGGCAGGTAGTAGGGGCAGTTGCTCATGCTCTCCATGCCCCCCGCAGCGATGACCTGGTGGTCGCCGGCCTTGATCGCCTGGGCAGCGAGCATCACCGCCTTCAGGCCGCTGCCGCAGACCTTGTTGATCGTGGTGGCACCGACAGAGTCCGGGATGCCGGCGCCGCGGAGTGCCTGGCGGGCCGGGTTCTGACCCAGGCCGGCGGGCAGCACGCAGCCCATCAGCACCTCCTGGATCTTGTCTGGTGGCAGGCCAGCGCGGCGGACGGCCTCGCTGATGGCAAGGGCCCCGAGCTCGGTGGCCTTCTTGGATTTGAGGGCGCCTTGGAAGCTGCCGATGGCTGTGCGGCAGGCCGAGGCAATGACGGGCTTTCCCATGGCGTGTGTTGGTGTGTGTTTGGCAGTGTGTCGGGAGGTCGTTGGCGGCCGCAGGCGCTGGCTGGCAGCGCGCGCTCACCGAAGGGGAGAGACCAGATCCTAGAGGGTGGGCGGGACCAAATCCACGCCCTCTCTAACCCCTCCGTCCGGCCACCTTTTCCAGTTGCTGAACAACGGTCCTCAGGACGTATAGCCGCGCGTAGCGTTTGTCGTTTGCCGGGACCAGGTGCCAGGGGGCAATGTCGGTGCTGGTCCGCGCCACCATGTCGTTCACCGCCGCCACGTACGCCCCCCACTTCTCGCGGTTGCGGTAGTCCTCGTCGGTGATCTTGTACTTCTTGTACGGCGTCGCCTCTCGAGCCTCGAACCGGCGTGCCTGCTCCTCCGGATCCAGGTGCAGCCAGAACTTCGCGAGCACAATGCCATGGCTGACTAGCTGTTCCTCGAAGGCATTGATCTCCTCGTACGCCCGCTGCCACTCAGCCGCCGTGCAGTAGCCTTCGACCCGCTCCACCAGCACCCGCCCATACCAGCTGCGGTCGAAGATCTGCATGCGGCCAGCCCGCGGCAGCCACCGCCAGAAACGCCACAGGTAGTGGTGGGCCCGCTCCTCGTCGGTCGGGGCGGCAATCGCGGAGACCCGGTAGAACTGGGCCGGCATGGCCCCGGTGAGACGGCGGATCGTCCCTCCCTTCCCCGCGGCATCCCAGCCTTCGAAGGCCAGGACGCTGGTCACCCCTTTCGTGTAGGCCGCCAGCGCAACCTGGCTGAGGCGCTCCTGCAGCTCCGGAAGTTGGTTCTTGTAGTCGTCCTCTTCGACGGTCGCAGAGAGATCCACCTTGCTCAACGCACCGCCTTCGCTCGACGACTCGAATGCCGGACTCCCCGTGACGGGGGGCGCCTCGCTCTCGAGCCGCCGCCGGATTGCATCCAGGATACGCCGCATCACCAGCAGGTTGCGGTGGCGCCGGTTCGTGCCCTCCACCATCTGCCAGGGAGCCCAGGCGGTGTCGGTCCGGCGCAGGAACGATTCCGCGGTCTTGATGGCCTCGTCGTAGTTCTCGTAGATCTTGAAGTCCTGCGGTCCGACGTAGGGATCCTTGTCGGCCTTCTTGAGCCGCTTCTTCAGCTCCTTCTTGGGCACATGGAGCCAGAACTTCAGGAGCAACACCCCTTCGTCCACCAGGGTCTGCTCGAAAGCGCGTGTCTGGTTGATCCGGTGCTCGAACTCGGCTTCGTCGAAGCGGTCCAGGACCTTCCCGGCAATTGCACCGAGCACCCAGGCCCCGTAGTGGATGCCGATTCGTCCGTTCGCCGGCAGCGCTCGCCAGTAGCGCCAAAACAGCGGCCGTTCCCTTTCCGCGTCGGTGGATTCCAGGAACACGTGGGTCTCCATGTGCCGCGCATCCATCCACTCGTGCATCAGGTCGAGCACCTCGTTGCAGCCCTTGCGGTCATCCCCTACCAAGAGCATCAAGACCGAGAAGTCCGCCGCCCGCAGGTCGAACTGCGCATTGAGCAGGTCCACCCGCAGCTGGGGAACCGCTGCTTCGTACTCCTCCTTGGGGAGCTTGGCACCGACTTCGACGGACTCGAACATCGGGCTACCCGAACTCCCCCGCCGACGGGCAATCCCGCGCCAGGCGGCAGTCGGCGCATCGGGGCTTTCGGGCGCTGCAGACCCGCCGACCGTGCCATATCAGGGCGTGGCTGAACCAGACCCAGTCCTTCTTCGAGATCCGCACCATCAGGTCCCGCTCGATCTTGACGGGGTCCTTCTCCTCCGTGAGGCCCAGGCGGTTGGCAAGGCGACCCACATGGGTGTCCACCACCACGCCGACGGCGATCCCGAATGCTGTCCCCAGCACCACGTTGGCCGTCTTGCGAGCCACCCCCGGCAGGGACAACAACTCCTCCATCGTCCGGGGTACTTCGCCTCCGAAGTCCTCAACCAGCTTCTGGGCCATGCCCCTGAGGCTCTTGGCCTTGTTGCGGAAGAAGCCGGTGCTCTTGATCTCGACCTCCAGCACCTCCCGGGGCATCGCCGCCAGCTCCTCGGGGGTGTGCACCTTCTGGAACAGTTCCCTGGTGACCATGTTCACCCGCTCGTCCGTGCACTGCGCCGAGAGGATCGTGGCCACCAGCAACTCGAAGGGGTTCCTGTGGGTCAACGCGCACTGGGGATCGGGATACTCCCTGCGCAGCCCGCTCAGGATGCGCCGCACTCGCAGCTTCTCGAGCTTCTCGGAGTCCTTGACCGGCATGAGGCCCGGTAGTGTAGCAGCTAGTTCTCGACGCTCTCCTTCAAGAACTTCAAGACCACGGCCGGATCGGGCTTGAAGCCCGACAGTTTGTTCACGGCCTTCCCGCTCTCCGGGTCCACTACGACGTAGACCGGCATGCCCGGGTGGCCGACGAACTCCCGTCGCTTTTCCTCCATGCGCCTCACCTGCGCCTCCGGCGTATCACCCTTGTCGCTGTGCAGGCGTGCCTCGACATAGTGCTCGTTCAACACCTTGAGGAAGTCGTCTCGGAAGAAGTAACTCTTCTCCACGATGCGGCACAGGCCTCAAGTGAGGCCCGTGAAGTTCACCAACACCTTCCTCTTCTTGGCCTTGGCCACGGCAATCGCCTTGTCATAGTCCTCGTAGACCACGTCGTGCCGCGGAACATCGGTCCTGCTGTAGGCCGGCTCGAAGTTGCTCATGAACGGGTGCAGGGGTTTGCCCATGCCACCGTAGAAGAAGTAGATCGCCAGCAGCAGGATCACGATCCCCAGGATCAGGCGACCAAGCGCCGTCTTCCGCAGACCATGCTTCAGGCTCTGGGCGAAGAGATACAGGGCCGTCACCAGGAAGATGCCGGACCACAGGAACAGGAAGCGCTCTCGCGGCAGGATCTGCCAGCCCCAGACCATGTCGGAGTTGGAGAAGAACTTCAGCGCCATCGCCAGCTCGATGAAGGCGAAGAAGATCTTGGCCGTGTTCATCCATTCTCCGGACCGAGGCAGCTTGCCGGGGATGATCGACAACGCCACGAAGGGCACGGCCATGGTGACGCCGAAGACGCCCATGCCAAGGGCCACCAGGCCATAGTGCGCACCCTCGTGGGTGGCGGTCAGGGCGAGCAACATTCCTAGCACCGGGAAGGTGCAAGCGAACGTGGCAACCACGAGGGCAGCCCCCATCAGGAACACGCCGAAGTACCCGCCCTGTGAGCCAGCGCCTGACGTTGCATTCATCAGAAAGCGCGGCGGCTGCAGCTCGTAGATGCCGAACAGCGCCAGGGCGAAGTATACGAACGCGACGCAGAGCGCCAGGTTGACCCATCCGTTCTGGGCGAACTTGATGATCGGCTCGCCCACCAGCACCCCGACCAGGACGAAGATCACCACGATGCCCGCGCCGTATGTGAGGGCGAGCGGCAGGACCCTTCCATCCCGGGTCTCCGCCTGCTTCGTGAAGTAGGAGACCGTGATCGGGATCATCGGATACGTACAGGGCATCACCAGGGCAAACAGCCCCGCTGCGACCGCCAGCAGGATGATCTCCAGCAGGTTCTTGTCGAGGAGGGGATTCGTCGGCGTGTTGTCGTCGATCGGTGCTCCGGTCTCCACGACCGCTCCCCCCACCACTTCCAGCTCCACCACGAGGTCGTCCTGGCCATCCATGCAAGCCTGGTCGTCGCAAACCTGGTAGTCGAGGTGGAAGGGAATCGCAAGCCTGCCGGGCCGCGCGCCCATGGGTATCCGGAGCCTCTGCCGACCAATGAACGACCCTTCCACGAAGTGGTAGGTCTCGCCGAACCACTCGTGCTCCTTGCCGGGAGGTAGCTCCAGGTCACCGACCACTTCCACCGCGGCACCCTTGGCGATCTCGACCCGCGGCACCCTGCCCATCTTGGGGTCCTGTTTGTGACCATAGACGTGGTAGCCATCCGCGACCTGGCCGCGCAACTCCAGGGTCACGATCGCTCCCGCTGCAGCCCTGGCCGGCACCAACACTGCCTCGATGCGGACGTGATCCCCCTGGTGCACGGTCTTGGTCTTGGTCTCCTGCCCGCCTGCGCCCAAGACCTGCAGCTTCGCCTCGAAGCCCAGCTCCATCGGCGGATTGCAGAACTCCTCGGTGCAGGCCATGTACGCGACCCGACCCTTGAGCGTCAGCGACCCCGAGGCCGCGCCGGCGGGCACCTCGAAAACCTGACGGAGGGTCGCATCCCCCAGGAGCCAAGGGCCGGTGTCGTGCATATCGCCCGCCGGAACCTGCAACTCGCCGCTTGGCTTCAGGACCGTCCTGCCCAGCTTCAGCGTCGGCGGCGGCGACAACGCCGGGTCTCCGCCGCGGCCATAGATGTGCCAGCCGTCCTCGATCGTGACTGCCAGCTTCAGGATCACCTGCTCCCCCGGCTTGACCTTGGCAGGCTCGAAGGACGCCTGCACCGAGATCTTGTGATCGTCCTCCTGGGCCCGAAGGGCGGGGGCCAGGAAGACGAAGGTCACCAGGACAGTGGAAAGGACGGCGAGGCGCTTCGGTCTCATGCGGGGGTCGTCATACGAGGCGGCGGCTCAGGAGGTTTGGCGTGTCTCCATATAAGGGGAAATGCGCCCGAGGCCATGGCTGGATCCCCCTGAAAGCCCAACTGCCGGTATAAGCTGAGCTGCCCTCCCCCGCCCCCCCTCTCCGAGACTCCCTCGCACGGAGCCGCCCGATGAAACCCCGCAGCCTCCTTGTCGTCGCCGTTCTGTTCAGTGCCACATCGTGCCAGCTGGCCCGGCCCGTGCCCGAGCCGCTTGCGCGGGGCGCCGCCCAGCCCATCCAGTACACCGGAGCCGTGTCCCAGGAGAGCTGGGTCACGGCGGCGACCCCTGCTTCGAGCCCGGAGACCCCACCCGGGACCGAGCCTGCGCCGAGTGCCGAGGACATCGTGCGCCTCGAGACCGCGATCTACGTGATCGACCGCGAGGCAGCAAACCGCCTCCTGTCCCTGCCCTACGCCGGTCTGGTCGCCGCCGACGTGGACCATGCCCAGAGTCAGGCAGCCCTGGCGTCCCTGGAACGACTGGGGAGCGCCACCATGCTCACCCGCCAGGAGATCGGTTGCTTCGACCGGTCGAAGGCGATCCTCACGCTGGTGCGCCAGAAGAGCTACGTGCAGGGCTACGACTTGCTCGGCATCGAGGACGCCATGGTGGCGGATCCCAAGGTGGGCGTGGTGAAGGACGGCATGCTCCTGGACATCAAGCCGACCCGCAGCGAGGACCGGGCGGCGCTGGAGTTGGACCTCACGCTCACCCTCAGCAGGCTGGAATCTCCACTCCCCACAGTGCGGGTGCCTGGCCGACTGCCCACGGAGGGCCGTCTGCTCATGGAGCTTCCGGTGTTCGCCAACGAACGTCTCGAGACCAAGGCAAGGCTTGCCTCCCACAGGACCCTGTTCTTCGGCGGCCTCGCCTCGAGAGGTGGTGGCGACGAGGTGATGATGGTGTTCCTGCGCCAGCTGGATGGCGACGACGCTAATCCGGGAGCCGCCTCGCGTAGCGGTATTCCGACTGCAGGGTCAACACCGCCATAGCGGTGGAGTACACCCGGCCGCCGTCCTCGCCCCACGTGCCGGTTGGATCCCACGACCCCTTGAAGTTGCCGTCCTGGCGCTGGGTCTTCACCACTGCCTTGTGGAGGGACCCCTGCCATGCCTTCCAGTGCTTGCCGCCCGTCTGGTAGATCGCGTGGGAGGCGTAGTACCAGTAGTAGTGGTCGATGCTGCCGTCCTTCAGCGCCTTGGGCGGCTTGGTCAGGAGCAGGTCCGCCTGCACCGTCATGATCGGCTGCTCCGCCGGCGACTGCCCCAGCAGGAACCGGCAGAACAGGCCCGCTGCGGTGAGGGCTTCCCCCTTCCCCTGTGGGAAGCGTGTTGCGTGGTCGCCAGCATGGCGTGCGGAGCATTCACCGCGCCTGGTGTAGCCAGTTCGGCCGTTTCTCGGATCGGTCAGCGCATCCATGTAGCCGGCGGCAAGCTTGAGAGCGTTCTGGTTCACCATCAGCCGGAAGTCCTCGCCGGCCCGGTAGGCACAGAGTGCCCAGCTGGTGATGGACATGTCGTTGTCGCCGTCCCGCGGCTGGTAGCGCCAGACCCCGAAGGGATTGCGGTGCGCCTCCAGGTAGTCGAGACCACCCTGGGCCATGCCCTTCAGCGTCTTGTCCTGGGACAGCCCATAGGCTTCGACGAGCGCGTAGGTAGCGATCGAATGACCGTAAATGAAGTCGTGGGAGTGGGTGGTGCCGATCAAGCCGCTGCCCTCGTTCTGCTGCTTCTTCAACCACCCGACCCCCTTCGCGACCTGGGCCTGGAACAGTCCCCGCTGGTGCGTGTTGCCATCCCCCAGGAAGGCCAGCAGCGCCAGCCCGGTCACCCCCACGTCGTGCACGGCATTGCCGGCACCGTCACAGGGCCCACCGCCCCTGTCCATGGCCATGAATCCGTCGCAATCCCATCGTCCGTCGCCAGACTGGTGCTTCTTCAGCCACACCAGGCCCGCGTGCACCGCGGCGCCGGAACCAGGGATGTCCAGCCGCCGTTGCTCCCTCGGCAGTCTGCGACGCACGTACTTGGCGCGCACCGCGTCCTCGGGCCGACGTCCAGGGGGAGACGGTCGTGAAGTAGAGCGTTGAGAGGACGAGGGTTGTGACTGCTGCTCCCCCTGCGCGGCGGCCAGCGCGGCCAGGGACCAGATCGGATGGAACAGTGACGCAGTCAGCGACGCGACCAGTGACGCAACCGCTGGGGCGCGAGAGGAGGAAGCGGGCATAGGGAATACCCCGGGTTTGCCGCGGGAACGTCCAGGTCCCACGCGGGGTTCAGTCCACACCGACCCCGGGCCGTTCTTCTGGCTTGACGAGTACAGGACCACCCCATATTCCTCCTGGAGCGCGGCTCCGCCAGGGTGAACCACCAAAAGACGGAAGTGAACGGGAGGTAGCAAGGCCATGACCAATCCTCGAGCCCTGAAAGTGACTGCCCGCGGCGCCCAGGACGTCGTAATGGCTCGGGTCTTCGATGCGCCGCGGCAGCTGGTATTCGATGCCTGGACCAGGCCCGCGTTGATCAAGCGGTGGCTGGGCGTCCGGGGTGGGTGGACACTGCCTGTCTGCGAGGTGGACCTGAGGGTGGGAGGCAGCTACCGCTTCGTCTGGCAGGGCCCCGAGGGGGCCAAGATGGGGGTACGGGGTGTCTACCGCGAGGTCGTGCGACCCGAGCGGCTCGTGTGCACCGAGGCATTCGATGAGGCCTGGTACCCCGGCACGGCACTCATCACCCATGTCCTGACCGCACAGGGAGACAAGACCACGTCCACGATCACCATGCGCTACGAGTCGGGGGAGGCCCGGGATACTGTCCTGAACTCCCCCATGGAAGGGGGAGTGGGTGAGAGCTTTGACCGCCTCGACGAGCTGCTGGCCACAGCCTTGCGAGCGTCCGGAGCAAGTGAGGCTTGAGTGAAGCTCGGCCGGGCCGGGCCGGGCCGGCGGCAGGGCGGTAGACGGCATCCCGGGGGTGTTTGGACTTGGGTGCCACCCCGTCGAACTCCGAACAATGCTGGGTGACCGAAGCTAGTCAAGCTACTGGCGGCAAGGACGTCGGAGGCCGAACCAGGACTGCCGCCTGGGCGCTTGGGATCGTCGGGCTCGCCGCTCTCGTTGGCCTTCTCGCGACGGGCCGCCACCCTTCCGCGCCCGTCGCCACGTGGCAGTTCGGCGAGGACCGCAAGCCGATCGGTCCCTTTGACCGTGTGCCCATGTTCGAGGACATGCGGCTGGTCCTCGACCTGCCGACCGCAGGCTATGTCTACGTCGCGAGCTTCGACCTTCGGCGGGGGACGACAGCCTACTATCCGACCGACTACCTCGACACCGACCACGAAGATCCTTCCTCGGGTCGGATGAACCGCTTTCCCGCCGGGCGGCACGAGCTCCCTGGAGCCTGGCAGGGCAAGGATCAGGTTTGGTCGGTGCCCGACGTGGAGGACGAGGCCGTGGGCCTCTGTGTCGTCTTCAGCCGCGAGCCCCTGCCGGAGTTGGAGAGCGCGCTCCGCTCGTGCGTGCAGGTCGGCAACATCGGCTTCCCTGACAAGTCCATGGGCCGATACATGCCCCGGGGCGGCAGCAAGGCGCTGCTCGGCAGGCGGCAGCTCCCCCACGAGATCCTGCGGGCCGCTGCGCGTCAGCTGGAGGCACTCGTGGAGGGACCGATGGTGGAGTTGTCAGGCGGCAAGGCGGGACGTGGCGTGTTCGTGAAGACGTTGAACATCATTCCCGACAAGCCGCGACCCGGTGTCCAAAGGCGAATCAACCCGGTCGAGAGGCACCTGCGGGAGCTGATCCGGAGCGAGGTCAAACCGTCCACGCCCAAGTAGCGCTTCAAGAGGCCAATGCACCCGGCATGCCAACGTGCAGACCCGCCAGGGCCCCGTTGCGGGTTTTCCCCCCGGTCGGGTCGGGCGTGGGGTATTCTCCAGTGTGAACATCCGTGACGACGTCAAGAGCGCTGCCCGCCGGGTCCGTTTCCTGCTGCCTGAGTGCTGCCAGAAACGTCAGCTCGAGGAGCTCCTGGACGCGGCACCCGGCACGCTGAACTGTGACAAGACCATCGGCGGACGCACACGCGCCCTGCTCGCCCGCCTCAACGCGATCCAAGAAGCGTTGGCAAGGCCTGGATACGTTCATGGTGGAGATATCGTGCCCACCCAGGACTCGGCGACGACCACGCTGGTCCTCGCCCTGGTGAACGCACTCACGGTCAAGGTGGACGGGGTGACGGATCCAACCAGGCCTGCCCGCATCTTCTGATCACGCCCGGATCATGGGACAACCCTGTGTTCCGGCCCTGGCCCACAGGGCCGGATGCCAGTCCCCGTTGGCGCGGCTGCCTCTTGGGGGGCAGCCGCGCTCATTCTTCAGTCGTCGGTCGCTCACGCCACAGGGTCCCCGACGCCAGTGGTGGCGCCAGGGACCGCTTCTCATGGTGGAGACGGGGGGATTCGAACCCCCGACCTTTGCATTGCGAACGCAACGCTCTACCAACTGAGCTACGTCCCCGCGTGGGGTGGCGAACATAGGCCGCCGCCAGGGCAAATGGAAGATGCCGGCTACCGCTGGCGCGCGGTGAGCAAACCCGGACGGCGGGCACCGGTGCAATGGAAGCCGGGCACCCCCTCTCGCGCGGTGTTGGGGAGCCGGTGACCGGTCAACACGAGAGAGGGTTCGCCGAAGCTCGTGATTCCCTGCCCCATCACCAGGGAGCCGTGAACCTCAGCCCGGCTGGCCACAAGGTGCACCTCCCCCTGAGCATAGAGGCTGGCCCCGATGGTGAGCTCGACGCCCGGCCTGCCGCGGTCTGCCCCCTGGCCCGGCAGACCCAGGTAGATCGCGCCGGTGCCCTCCACCGGTCCCCGGTAGCGCTCGCCGGTCAGCAGCCGGTCGTCCGCAGACCAGCGACCGTCTGCATCGCGGTCCGCGAACAACTCCGAGTCCCCGCGCTGGGCAACCAGGACGAGCTTTCCCGGGCCGGTGACACGCAGGCTGCGGCCGAGGTAGATGTTGCCCCGCGCCACCACCGTCAGCGCTCGGGACAACTCGATGATGAGAGGCTTCGAACCCTGGTCCAGCCACACGTGCCCGGGCAAGTGAATCGTGCCCGACCGCGGCACCCGAGGTCGGCAGATGCCGTGCTGGTCCACGACGAAAACATGGTCCTGAAGATCGGTTCCGGATGGAGTGCGCAACAGAGCAATGGAATCGTCCTGTCGCAGCCCCGCCCGGGCCACCGTGTGGCGCAGGACCTGGGGCGAGACAGAAACGGGTGCGTCGAGGAGTCGGGGCAGACCCGCGTCGTCGAATAGGGTCGGCACCAGTCCATGTCGGACGTCGATCCACCTCCGCAGGTCCGCTCGCGAATCGAGAGCCGTCCTGCGCAGGCTCAGGGGATAGCCCAGCGCTTCAGGCGCCGCGCCCGCCAACAGGTCGCACCGGTAGGTGTAGTAGCGCTGGTTCCGACCACGCACCTCGATCAAGAGCTCCCGAAGATCATCCGCCATGGATCCATCCACTGCTGGTAGATCCGAGCCAGAGAGAGAGGCGCTGCAGAGCATCCCCGAGGAGCTCTCCACCCGCAGGGCCTCGCCCTCGCTCAACTCCTGTTCGACCGCACGGAAGGCGGCTTCCTCGGCGGCAGCAGCCGCCACGATGATCTCCTCCAGGACATGGACCTGCTTGGAGGTCTTGACTGCATCCACGACCTGCCAGACCACCAAGGTGAGGATTCCGGCAGAGCTCGTGGCGATGATCCCGGGCAAGGAATCGGTCAAGATCCGCAGGAGCCGGAAGCTCATCTGACCGCATCCCGGGTGCCTTTCTTGGCGGCACCCCTTCCGTCGTCGCGCCTGACCAGCTGCACCCGGTGTCCAGCGGCGGTAGTGACGATTCGCGGCTCCAGACCGGCGAAGGTGTCCTCCCATGACCGGTCAGCCAACAGCTTCCTGAGCCTCACGATTTCCTTCTCGGGGTTCTGGCCGCGCGGTGACGTGACGAGCTGGGAGAGCACGAGGAAGTCGTGCAGATTGTTCTCCTTCACGTGAACGGTGGCCTTCAGCCGTTGAACATCAACCAGCAACCACAAGGCACAGCTGACTGCCAGGCAGAGAGTCAGCAGGTGGGCCAATCTGTCCCCCGAGTGACGCCTTCCCTTTGTCCTTCGAAGAGGCATGGGCTGTGGTGTGGCCATGCTAGAGGACCCTCTCTTCTTCCTTTTCCTGCCCCTCTCCAGGTGTCGCTGCTTCCGGTGCTGCTCCCGGTGCTGCTCCCGGTGCTGCTGTTGCCGCTTGTGCGTCCTTCCTCGCACTCATGCCAGGAGCGTGCGACTTGCGATCCAACGCCGCTAGCTCGGCATCGATCTCGTCTCCATCCAGTCCGAAGTCGATCTCGTCAAACCCGCCGTCCATGGGATCGTCCTGGTCGGGCGCGTACACATCGACCACATCGCTCCCGGTACGCACACCCTCCGGCGGGTTCTCATTCAACCAATCGATCACCTTGTTGAATTCGAAGGCAAGCTCGGAGAGATAGTCCCCACGCCGAAGATGCACGCGGAACGAGAGATCGCCAACCCGAACCCGCTGCATTCCCGCAATCAATCGCAGGGTAGGACCGCCCAGCCGGCGCTGGAGACGCACGCCATGAGTCACCGCCAGGAGACAGGACACCAGGCAGATCCCGAACACACCAAGTAACAGCGGCAGCAGGCTGGGCAGGTCCACGTCCACTCGTTTCGCTTCCTCGAGCAGACTGTGACAGAACCACGTCACCCCGAAGATCGAGGCCACCAGGGTCAACACCGGCAACACTGTCAGGAAAAAGACCAACTTGGGTGAGCCCCAAGTGTTGGTCGTGGATCTCCGACGCTGCAACCGTGCTTTCCCCATGCGGCTTCATCCCGTGGCACCGGGGGGCCGGGCTCGCAGCAAACAGCCTGCGCCGCCCCCACCTCGGGTGTCTCTAAAATCGGCAAGCGAAGGCACTTCCGTTAACGCAATTCCCAGAACAGCGCAAAAGTGTGGTCGCGGCGCCGGCCGATCATCAGCAATGGGTCGGTCCGTCTTACAGGGACCCACGGGGGGATCGCGTTGATGAGTCAACGTTACACCGGACAACAGGTTATGTCTCTACTGGGCATGTCCAGCGAAGCCTTTCACAGGGCTCTGCGGGATCGGCGTCATGAGTTGCCTCCACGCGACGCGTCGCAGCCGAACACATTCAGTGAGGAGTTCGTGGACGCCCTTAGACGGAGCCTCGAGGCCGCGGAGCCACAGGACACCGAGTCGCAGACGACCGGGGGATACCACCCCGAGACGCACACTTCCGGGGAACGGGTCGCTGGGACGCAAGCCGCGCAACCGGCCCGGCCCCGCGGGCACAAGGGCCATCAAGCAGTCATCCTCTCCGTCACTTCGGGGAAGGGTGGCGTTGGCAAGACCTCAGTGGCGGTGAACATCGGGACGGAGTTTGCCAAGCGAGGTTATCGCACGGTCCTGGTAGACATCGATCTCGGGCTTGCGAACACCCACATTCTCTCGGGGGTGTATCCAGACAAGACCCTCTCCGACTATGTGAACAACTCTGCGGAGTTGGCCGACATCATCGCTGATGGGCCGGGCGGCGTGAAGCTGATCTCCGCGGGCGTCGGAGTGAAGGAGATGGCGAACCTGGACAAGGATCGCCGTGGCCGCGTGCTCGCGGCTATCAAGGAACTACAGCCGTTCTGTGACCTGATCATCCTGGACACCGGGGCCGGCATCTCCAGTGCGGTCACGGACTTCGTGTCCATAAGCGATCACACGATCGTGGTGACGACAAGCAACTTCGCCGCCATTGCCGACGCATACGGCATCATCAAGGTCATGGTCCAGGAGAACTACGGCAGGGAGATGCATCTCCTGGTCAACCGGGTTCGGTCTCCGGAGGAAGCCGAACAGGTCTTCAAGAAGCTAAAGGGCTGCACCGAAAGGTTTTTGAGCTTCGAACTCAACTGGTTGGGGCTGCTGCCGGAAGATAACAGCGTCGAAGGGGCCGTGACAAAGCGGATTCCCTTCTGCGAGTCCTATCCGGGAAGCGTTGCGACCCGGTATCTGAAGAAGGTGGTAACGACGCTCGAGCGGTTCTTGCCCTCGGCTACAGCGAAGTCCTCCTGACGCAGAAAGGACTGACGGAACGAGAGGGAGTAACACGGCAAAGGGGACCTCACAGCACTGCACTGCGCAGTTCTGTGACCACCAAAAAATGGCGACCGGGAGAGGGAGAAGGATGACCCGTCTGACCAACCAGAACACTGACGTAGATTCCAAGGTTGACGCCGAGGCCGGGCTGAAGAAGCCGCACGACGCGCACCCAGCTGCCGCCGAGAAGGAGCACTTCGGGCGCCAGGCAAACAAGGGTATTCTCGCCGAGCGAGTTGCCCTGGAACTCAATGTTCCGCGCCGCACTGCCGCCCGAGTCCTGGACGCGGTCCTGGATTCTGTTTCGGATCTGCTCCGGGGCCGTGGCAAGGTCGCTGTCAAGGGATTCGGCACGTTTGAACGCAAGATCCGCAAGGGTCGAGCCTACAAGCACCCGTTGACCGGGCACAGCATCGCAGTCGCGGACAAGGAGACCATCATGTTCAAGCCCAGCGACCAGCTGATCGCCAGCACCAGGACGGGCTCGAAGCCGCGGCCGAAGAAGCCCAAGGGCAGCCCACCCGACGAGACGCTCTTCAAGGCTTGATCGCCACCAGACCGATCTCCACCAGACCGAACGAGGGCCTAGGTTCCACACTGGCATGATTTCCAGGGGGGTGAGCTAGGCCCTTTCTGCGTACAGCCGTTATCCTCGCCGCAACGTGCCCAAGGACCAGATCCCGGCTTTCAAGGCCGCGTGCGCCCAGTTCCACGTCAAGCGCGGCGATGTCGACAGCAACCTCACCAGCGCCGAGGCGGCGCTGCGTGCCTCTGCTGACGACGGCGCACAGTTGGTGCTGCTCCCCGAGATGTGGACCACCTCCTTCCTCAAGGAGCCGACACCGGACCTCATTCGGGACGCCAAGGCCGCTGAGCAGACAATCGCGCAGGTCTCCGCGGAACTCGGGCTGATCGTGGTCGGGGGCGGGCTGGAGGAAGAGAACGGTGCGTTCTTCAACCAATGCCTGGTGGTCGACTCCGGCGAGGTTCTCGGCAGCTATCGAAAGATCCACTTGTTCTCGCCCAACGCCGAACACCGCTACCTGCAGCCGGGAGCGGCCCCGCTGATCCTGGACACTCGGCTGGGCAGGCTGGGCGCGATGATCTGCTACGACATCCGCTTCCCGGAGCTGGTGCGCTACTACTTCCACATGGGCGTGGAGATCCTGGTGGTGCCAGCACAGTGGCCCGAGGCTCGCTCCGACCACTGGCGCACGCTGCTCAAGGCTCGAGCCATCGAGAACCAGATGTTCGTGCTGGGCTGCAACCGCACGGGCGTCGAGGAGTCGCTGAAGAACGACGAGGTTCTGGTCTTCCCTGGCGACAGTCGCATCGTGGACCCCATGGGCGAGGTGCTGGCCCAGGGTGGCGGCGAGGACGATCCGGTCATGGCCGAGATCCGGCTCAGGAAGGTCCGCACAATGCGACGCATCCTTCCGGTGCACCGCGACCGGAGGGCACAGCTCTACCGGGAACTCTGGGAGCCGGTCTGGTCCGTTCCGCGGCGGGCTCGAGAAGCCAAGCCTGCTCCCGCAGCCAAGCCCGTTCGCGCAGCCAAGGCCGCTCCCGCAGCCAAGCCCGCTCCCGCAACCAAGCCCAATCGCGCAGCCAAGCCCAATCGCGCGGCCAAGCCCGCTCGCGCAACCAAGCGCCGCTGATTCAGATGAAGTCTGCCAGCCGCTTCAATAACCCGGGCCTCTTGAGCCGCTCGAGCGCCGCGTTCTGGAGCTGGCGCACACGTTCTGCCGTGATGCGCAGGTCACTGGCGATCTCGCCCAGGGTCTCCGGAGCCCGGCCATCCAGCCCGAAACGGCGCACGAGGATGGTCCGCTCCCGGTCAGGCAGAACCTGCATCACTTCCTGGAGACGATCCGAAAGCCTGGCCTCGCTGATGGTCTCGTAGACCGGGGGCTGGTCGTCATCGGCCAACAGTGTCGCCAGGGTGCCCCCGGCTTCCCCCGGCATCTCGGCGTCGAGGCTCACCGCGTAGCGTCGCGTCCGCATCAGCTCCTCGACTTGCTTCTCGGGCATGTCGAGGGCCTTGGCGATGGCAGCGTGGTTCATCTCGTCCCCGGTCACGGGGTGGCCACGCTCCTTGAGTTGGTTGATCTTGCGGAGGGTCTTCTGTACCCAAATCGGGATCCGCACCGTCCGCGACGAGTTGTAGAGGGTCTTGAGAACGGCCTGCTGGATCCAGTACTGGGCATACGTCTTGAACCGAACATCGCGCCGCCAGTCAAAACCGT
>QJVU01000366.1 GCA_003235605.1 Planctomycetota bacterium
ATGCCACGCTGGTACGCCGCGATCCGCTGCAGCAGGCCAGGATGCTGGAGGTCAGCCGCGGCCCCCACGGCCGCGAGTTCCTGCTGCAGATCAGCAATATTGCCAAGGACAAGGACCGCCCCATGGAGCTGCGGGTGCAGGCTGCGGCGGTCGTGGCGGCCGCGGGTTGGAAGAGCATCGTCCCAACGCTCTCGAACCTCTTCTTGGTGGCGGAGGAACCCCGGCAGCTGCACACGCTGGCAGCTTGCCTCAAGAAGCTGGACACCGACCTCACGGCCAAGATCTACCCGGCCCGGAGCCTGGAGAGCGCTACCCAACTGTCTGGCAGGCTGCGAGCACTGATCGCAACTGGCAGCACCAGCGCCTTGGCAGCCGTGCGAACCGCCCTGCGCGAAGAAGACACCGTCGTCGAGACCAAGATCGAGATGCTGCGGGCGTACAGGCTGGCACACCAGCCGTGGTCGGACACAGGGCTGCAGCTGGCGCCCGAACCCGTGGCGGAGCTGTTGCGATAGCACCGCTACAGGATGCGTTTCCCGAACGCGGAGGCGATCAGTTCCACCGCCACCTCGCCAGAGGCGTTGCGCATGTCCAGAACCGGGTTCAGCTCCGTGATCTCCAGGCTGCACAGCCGGTTCGAGTCCGCCACCATCTCCATCAGAAGGTTCGCTTCGCGCCAGTTGATCCCACCCTTCACCGGGGTGCCGACCCCCGGCACCTCCCTGGGGTCCATGGCATCCAGATCGAACGAGACGTGGAAGCCAGCCGTGTTCGTGTTCACCAACTCCAGCGCCTCCGCGATGACCGCACGCATGCCGCGCTCATCCAAGTCGCGCATGGTGTAGGCCCTCACGCCGGACTTCTGCAGAAGCACCTTCTCGTGCGTGTCCAGATTGCGAATCCCGATGAGGCACGCCTGCTCTCGCCGGATCTTCGGGGCGAACCCCCCCATTTCCACCAGCCGTTCGGGACCGAACCCCAGCAGCGCTGCCAAGGGCATGCCATGCACGTTGCCACTCGGGGTCGACTGGGGCGTGTTCATGTCGGCATGGGCATCCACCCAGATCAGGCCCACCTGTTGGTTCCTCGTCCTGAAGAACTCGCTTACCCCGCTCACCGTACCGATCGCGATGCTGTGGTCCCCACCCAGCACTACCGGCACCTCTCCGGCCTCCAGGCTACGTCTGACCCGCAGCCGTAGTCGGTTGCAGACGTGGTAGATCTCTCCAAGGTAGCGGGCCGTCGGGTCCCCCGACTTCCGCGATTCGGGGGAAGGTACCGCCACATCACCATCGTCGGCAACGTGGAACCCGAGCTCAGCGAGAACCTGGTGCACTCCCGCAATACGCATCGCGGATGGTCCCATGTCCACACCGCGACGGCCGGCGCCCAGGTCCATGGGCACCCCCATCAACCGGATCGTTTTGTCAGCCGCGGTCGCCATCGAGAAGATTCCCTGCTCGCCTCCACATGTATCAATGACCGCTCACCGGCTTGCCGAGGAGGGCAATCAGCTGATCCCGCCTGGCTTCCATGAGCTCCCTGGTGTTCGCTTCCAGACACAACCTGAGATATGGCTCCGTGTTGCTCGGCCTGACGTTCACCCACCAGTCCGAGTAGCTGCAAGTCACACCATCCAGATAGTCGATCTCGGAATCATGGAAGGTCGCGGCCACCCGCTCCATCATCGCGGCCTTGTCCTCGACCCTGAAGTTGACCTCACCCGTACCCCAGTAGATGCGCAGCGCGTTCGCGGCCTGTTTCAGGGTGACCCCCTCCTTGCTGAGCTGGTTCAGGACCATGATGCAGGCGAGCACGCCGCAGTCGCTGTAGTAGTTCTCGGCGAAGTAGAAGTGGCCAGACAATTCGCCGCCCCCAATGCAGTCCTCGCGTCGCATGGTCTCCTTCATGAACGAATGGCCAACACGTTCCCGCACCGGCCGACCACCAAGTCGCTCGATCTCCTCTGGCACGACCTTCGATGATCGCAGGTCGTAGATGATACCCATGCCGGGATGACGCTCCAGCATGCCCCTTGCCAGGATGACGGTGATCAGGTCTGCGAGCACGGTGCGTCCATCCTCATCCACGAAGGCGCAGCGGTCGGCATCACCGTCGAACGAGACGCCGAGAGCTGACTTGTGCTTCTTCACCGCTGCCCGCAGATCGTCGAGGTTGGGCTCGTGCAGGGGGTTGGCTTCGTGGTTCGGAAAGGTGCCGTCGAGCTCGTCGTAGAGCGGCACCACCTCGATGTTGTCGATACGATCGAAGATCGCCGGCGCTTCATTGGCGCCCATGCCGTTGGCGTAGTCTACCGCCATCTTGATCGGCTGGATGCCTTGCGCGAAGCCGGCGATGTGTTCGATGAAATCGGGCTTGAGGTTCACCGAGTCACGCTTTCCCCACTTCGTCGCTGGCTTCAAGTCTCCAGACTGCACCAGTGCCTCGATGTCCTTGATGCCGGTTTCCCCAGACAGAGGCCGAGCCTCTTCTCGACAGACCTTGAAGCCAATGTACTGAGGTGGATTGTGCGACGCCGTTACGACGACCCCTCCATCACAGGGCAGCTTGCCGATGGCGTAGTAGCCGAGTGGCGTCGACGCCAGCCCGATATCCAGAACGTCACAACCCTGTTGCAGGATGCCGTCGATCATGGCGTCTTGGATCCGGGGCGCCATCTCGCGCATGTCGCGGCCAACGACCAGGCACTTCGCCTGGAGGAAGCGCGCTACCGCCGCGCCGATCCGTCGCGCCAGGACCTCGTCAATCTGGTCCGGATAGGTTCCGCGGATGTCGTATGCCTTGAAGACTCCCACCGGGATCACCTATCTCAACTCCAACTCCAGCGGTTGGGTCGACAGAGCTACGTAGAGGACAAGTACGTAGAGGAGACCACTGGCTACCAGGGGCCAGTCCCGGAACAGCACCCGCGAAGGATCCTCGCCCTGGCCCTTGTGGTGCACCAAGAACAGGTAGCGGAACACGCCAAACACCACGATCGGCAGGGTCAATATCATGTTGGGCCCATGTTTCAGCACGGTCTCGGGTGCCAGGGTGTAGAGGGCATAGCAGAGGATGCTCATCGCCGCCAGCGGCGGGATGATCTGGTCCAGGTAGGCCTGGCTGTAGTGGCGAAGGCTGGCTCTGGTCGCACCAGAGCCATCATCGATCCGGGTGAGCTCGTCGCGGCGCTTGCAAAACGCCAGGAACAGGGCAAAGAAGAAAGTGCAGAGCAGGATCCACGACGAGCTCTTCACCGCGATCACGACACTGCCTGCATGCACGCGGAAGATGAACCCGAGGGCAATACTGATGCAGTCGATGATCAGCAGTCCCTTGAGGAAGAACGAGTAGGCCAGGTTCAGGGCAAAGTAGCACGCCGGCCAGACCACGAATGGCGCCACGCGGCCGCTGGGGCCGAGGGAGTTGGCAACAACCAATGATCCACCCGCAAGAACGGCGGCTCCGAGGATCGCCGTAGCAGGGGATACGCGGCCCGACGCCAGCGGCCGGTGCCGCTTCCGGGGGTGCGCCCGATCCGCCTCCAAATCCGCCACGTCGTTCAGCAGGTAGACAGCACTGGAGAGAAAACAGAAGACCAGGAACGCGGCCAGGGCCGACAGGATGGCGTCGACGTCCCTCAGTTTCTCCGCGAACACCAACGGTGCCATCACCAGAAGGTTCTTGACCCACTGATACGGGCGCAGCGCCTCGAGGATCGCGACGATCATGGAAGGTGATCAATACACCGGGGTCGCGCGAACTCCAACCGCTTCCTCATGATCGTCATGGCTTCGGGATTGTTGTCCACGAGCAACGCGCGGCGGCCCGCACGGACAGCGGCCTCCCCAGTGGTTCCGCTCCCGGCGAAGCAATCCAGCACCAGGTCCCGGGGCCGCGAGTGCACCCTGACGATCCTGTTCAGGATGCCCAGGGGCTTCTGGGTCGGGTAGCCTGTGCGTTCTCTGCTGTTGGTGGGTACGATCGTGTGCCACCAAACATCCGTGGGGATCTTGCCGCGCGCCGCCTTCTTCGCACCGACCAGCGCCGGGGCCATGTACGGGATGCGGTCCGAGGCCTCCACGTCGAAGACATGGTCCTGCGGGCCCTTGGTGTACCAGAGGATGTTGTCGTGCTTCCTGGGCCAACGGTCCCTCGACCGGCCGCCGTAGTCGTAGGCCCAGATGATCTCGTTTTGGAACTGCTCACGTCCGAAGATCGAGTCCAACAGAACCTTGGTGTAGTGGACCTCACGGCAATCCAGGTGCAGGAACAGGGAGCCCCATGGTGCCAGAACGCGATGCAATTCCCGCAGCCGCGGAGCCAAGAACGCCTGAAAGTCCTCATGGCGATCGAGGAACGCCTGGCGGCCGACAACGTGGGTGCGGTAGCGCCGACCCCCGAAGCCACTCCGGTCGCCCCGTTCTTCATCCCGCACCGTGCGGACTCGAGTGAGCGTCTGGACCTTGCCGGTGTTGAACGGAGGATCCATGTAGCAGAGGTCGACGCTGGAGTCCGGTAGCGTCCGGAGGGCATCGAGGTTCTCCATCAACGCCA
Source organism: Planctomycetota bacterium (assembly GCA_003235605.1). Next base: position 4,558 of record QJVU01000366.1, read on the forward strand.
GGACCAGTTGCTCACCAGGCAGTGGCAACAGGTCCGTCGGTTGTTCCTGCAAAGCAGGCCCCGATCCTAGGACCCCAGGTCCACGAAGATGCCGCCATTCTGGCGGGCCAAGCCCCGCAGGAACTCCTTCTGGAACTGACCGATCGCAATGGTGTGGAACACGATGCGGTACATCTTGTTGATCTCCGTCACCTCCTTCAGGATCTCGTTGGTGTCCACCAACTTGCCGTGGCTCGGCTTGCCATCGCTGAGGAAGAACACTGTGTCCAGCTTGCGCTTGCTGACCCGGTCCTTGGTGGCACCGCCAGTGAAGACGCTCGAGGTCTTTTGCTTGTCGGGGTCGATGCCGAAGGCGTACATGAGCGCCTTGTAGGTGTTGGTCTTGCCCTGGGCGGCACCGCTGGTGAGGCCCACCGAAGCCATCGCCACCGCCTCCGAGCCGCCGATAGGCTTCAGTCTCTTGATGAAGCTGTCGGCGCTCGACTTGTTGATGATGTTGGCCGGCACCAAACCCGGCTTCCAGGTCTTCACGTCCGTGGCGAAGGCCACAATGTTGAACAGGGTGTTGCCCGAGAGCGCCTTCACCGTGTTGCGCAGCTCGGTCTTGACGATCTCCAGCTTCTGGAAGCTCTCATAGCCCGCGTCGAACTTCTCGTGCTCGACGACGTGGTCCTCCATCGATCCCGAGACATCGATAATGAACAGGACTCTGGTGGACGTTGTGGTGATCTTCGCGAACGTCGTCCGGTGATCTTTCAGACCGTAGTACTCCAGGTTCTTCTTGCGGGCTGCCTGCGCCTTGGCCACCTCTTCGTCCGATGGCATCTTCCACCCGAATCCCCGCAGCGTGTCAATGCCTTTCTTCCATGCGTCCGGGTCAAGCGCATAGTCCCTGGTGGTGATCAGGAACAGGGCATCCCCACACTGCTCCTTCAGACGGCC
>QJVU01000365.1 GCA_003235605.1 Planctomycetota bacterium
CCCGACACGGACCTCCACGCCGGGGCATTCACGACGCAGACGTTCCTGGTGCCAGTGGTAGTCGTTGTCGTCCAGGACGTAGACCGGTACCTGCACCTCGCCACCCCGCAGCATGGGCGGCAGGTCGGCGGTGGGGTGCAGGGCGAACTCGGCTGCCAGGTCGGGAGCTACCTGCTCCGGGTTGTGGGCGAAGAGGTGGAGCTCGACGTCCTGGATCGCGGCCAGCTTCCGGATCAGCTCCAGGGCCACTTCGGCTGCCGGACAGGGCAGTGGTGGCAGCGGTGACACCAGCGCGAGCTTCATCGGCGTGGGATATACAGTTGGGGGGGACGACTCCCTAGACCTTATCCTGCCGCCGCCGCGTGATGCTGATCGGGATCGACATGTCGCTGACCGCCGAGGCCAAGACCGGCCTGCAGTCCTATGCCAGGTCCCTGGTCGCGGCGCTGGCCGATGTGGACAAGGTCAACGACTACCTGATCTACCGGTATGTGTGGCACAGCTTTCCGCCGCACTATGAAAGAGCATTCTGCCCGCGGCAGAGCAACTTCCGGGTGGCCCGTCGCTGTGTGCCCAAGTGGCTCGTGGAGTACCTCTGGAAGAAGCCCAACGTCTCCAAGGACTGGCTCATCGCGGGCAAGGACCCGGACGTCTACTTCAGCCCGTTCCACAGCGTTCCGCCCCGCCACTTCCGTCGTCTGGTGAGCGTCTTTCACGACATCTCCTTCCGTATCCACCCCGAGTTCAGCACCGAGGTCAACCGCGCGTACTGCGAGGAGCAGTTCGATCGGGCCAGGCGGCTTGCGGACAAGCTGGTCACGGTCTCGCACTTCTCGAAGGCGGAGATGGTGAAACACATGGGAGTGCCCGAGGACTGGGTACGTGTCACCCATGAAGCTGCGGACCCGCTGTTCCAGCGCGTGGAGGACGCCGTGATTCCAGACCGGCTGCGTTCCGACATCGGGGCTGCGCCCGAGTTCGTCCTGTACGTCGGTTCCGTGGAGCCGCGCAAGAACCTCACCACCCTGATCCGCGCCTTGGACGCGATGCTGCAGCGCGGTCGGACCAGGCCCCTGCTGGTCATCGCTGGTGGCTCTGGCTGGAAGAACTCGGCGGTCTACGAGGAGATCGAGCGCCGTAGCCTGAAGGACAAGGTCTGCTTCACCGGCTTCGTGACCGACGAGGAACTGCTGGCCCTCTACAACACTGCAGCGGTGTTCGTCTACCCGAGCATCTACGAGGGCTTCGGGCTACCGGTTGTCGAGGCCATGAGCTGCGGGACTCCCGTGGTCACGACCCGGGTGGCGTCGATTCCCGAGGTCGGCGGCGAGGCGGTCGCCTATGTAGAGGACCCCACGGATGAAGACGCCCTGAGCCGCCGCCTGGAAGAGGTGCTGCTGGATCACGATCTTCGCAGCAAGCTGAGCGCGAGCGGCCTGGCCCAGGCGGCCACGTTTGGCTGGGATCGGGCAGCCCAGGAGACCCTGGCGATCCTCGAAGAGGTGAACGCGGGTGCCGGCTACGACCGGCATGGTGTGCGTGTCGGCCAGGATGAGCGTGCCCTGGGAGCAGGGTGGCATCCCATGGAGACGGAGAATGGCCGGGCCTTCCGCTGGACGCGGCGGCGGGCCACGTTGCGGATGACCCCGGCAGCGGGCGGCGAGAGGATTGTCGTCGAGGCCTCGACGCCGGTACCCCACCGGGAGCAGTACCTGGCGGTGCGGGTCAACGGCTGCCTCGTTGGTCACGCGCCCCTGGAGCATCGTTGGCAGGAACACAGCTTCCCCTTGCCGGCAGGTCTTCCCCGGGACCATGACCTGCACGTGGAGCTGGACGTGAGCTTCGAGCTGCCTCCGGCCCTCAGGCCGGGAGACAGCAGGGAGCTGGGTGCCAGGATCACGCGGGTGGAGTTCACGTGAGGGCCACCCCGGATCCGCTCTGCCGAAAGCAGTGTCTTTGCTTCGGGATTGGGGTACGTTTCCAGGTTGCCTGGTTGCGCTCCCGCTGCAGTCCTCCGCCCCCGCTCGTGAGGAAGCCTTGACCCAGAAGCCTGACCCCGACAAACCCCCCACGGCGAGGGAAAGCCGACGCCCCATCGAGCCCCCGGAGACATGGATCGACGCGGAGCGGTTGCCAGTGGTCGACGAGCGGGAAGCCCAGCTCAAGGACCTCACGGAGCAGTGCCTCGAGCTGATGGACCAGCTGGCGGAGGTTGGTCGGGAGCGGGATCGGTTGCGGGAGCGGTGCGCCGAAGTCGAAGACGAGCTGTCCCGAACACAGCGAGACAACCTCGTGGCCAGGGAGCGGACTGCCTGGCTGGAGGAGGTGCTGTCCCACATGCACCGCACCTCGGAGCACATGAATGCCCAGGAGCTCGAGAAGCTCAAGAGCCGCGCGTTGGCGGCGGCCGACGCGGGCCCTGTTGCCGACTTGGAGGAGCGCTTCGAACGCCTGGGCAGGGGCATCGACCTGGAGCACCAGCTGAAGGCGGGGCTCGTCAACCTGGTGAACAGCCTGAAGGCCGAGGTGGCGAGGATCGGTGGCGAGATGGCGAAGATCAGTGGCGAGTTGGCGAAGGCCGGTGACGAGTTGGCGAAGGTCGGTGACGAAGAGAAGAAGCGGAAGCGCATCCAGGCCGAGCTGGCGGCGGTCCGCAGCAAGCTGGCCGAAGCTGCCGCAAGCGCCAGTGCTTCGGCGGCGGAGCTGCAGCGCATCCGTGCCGAGCTGGAGCAGGAGGGCTCCTCCAAGAAGGACGCCATGAACCAGCTCCTGGAGGCCAACACGACCATCCGCGAGCTGAGGGCCATTCTCGGCCTCGACGACTCCCAGCCACGCGAGGCGGCGGGGGAGTGGATCCGAAGGCTGCAGGCGAAGGTCAACGACCGGGAACGCTGGGTGGCGGCGCTGCTCTCGGAGCTGAGCCGCCGCCGTCTCAAGCTGACCCGTCGCGATCTGATGGACTACGAGCGGAGGTTCCTGCAGGACCTCGAGCAAGCCGAGGGCTCATGAGGCTGCTCTACATCCTGCACCAGTTCCTGCCACGGCACGTGACGGGAACCGAGCAGTACGTGCGATCTCTCGCCCTCGGCATGCGGGAGCGGGGTCATGACGCCAGGGTCTTCACCTTCGAGCCCCTCATCCAGAAGGCCGCCCCGGGCCGGCTCTGGCTCCAGATGGACGACGAAGTCGACGGCATTCCCGTGCGCCAGGTGTCCGTGCATCCGGAGATTACCCGCAACCGGGAGCTGGCGGACCAGAACAACGAGTTGGTCGTGAGGCTGCTGCGCCGCTACCTGGACCAGCACGACTTCGACCTCGTGCATGCCTTCCACCTCCAGCACATCGGAAAAGGAGGCATCTCCGAGCCGAAGCGCCTGGGCAAGCCGCTGGTAGTGCACCTGATGGACTTCTGGTTCCTTTGTCCTCGGTTCACGCTGTTGCACCGGGACGGATCACTGTGCAAGGGGCCACCTCTCGACGGCATGGGCTGCATTCCCTGCATCGATCCGGCGCTCTGGTCCGACCTCCAGGCACATGGAGTCGCCGATTCGCTCCGCGGTCTGGCGGCGGGCGCAGCGCTGCCGCATGGCATGGCGCCGACGCCGGTACGCCGGGCGCGCGCCCTGGTGGGGCGCAAGCAGCGGCTGTTTCGGACGTTGGCCCAGGCAGATGCCGTGGTGGCACCGTCGCGTTTCCTGCGCGACATCTTCGAGGGCCAGGGTTTTCCACCAGGCTTGATCCGACACCTCCCCTACGGTGTGGATCGGGGGCGTCTCGAGAGCGCAGTCCCGTCGTTCCCGCACCGCGAAAAGGAGGTCTTGCAGATTGGCTACGTGGGATCCCTCACTCCCCACAAGGGGTTGCACCTGCTGCTCGCCGCGCTCAGGGGAATCCCGGGGGAAGGCTGGCGGCTCCACGTGCACGGCGACCCGGACACCCATCCCGAGTACACCCGGGAGCTCGAGCGCCTGGCGGGGGAGGACCGCCGCATCCAGTACCACGGTGGCTTTCCTTCCGCCAAGCTGGGCGCTGTGCTGTCGGGTCTGGACCTGATCGTGGTGCCGTCGGTCTGGTACGAGAATACTCCGTTCACGATCCTGGAGGCCCAGGCCATGAACGTGCCGGTCCTGGCGTCGGATCTCGGCGGGATCTCCGAGATCGTGACCGACGGCGAGAACGGCCTGTTGTTCGAGGCCGGCAACGTGGACATGCTCGGGCAGATGCTGCGCAGGGTGCTGGATCACCGAGACCTCCTCGACGGTCTCCGTCGGAAGCCGCCGGTGGTGCGCTCCCTGGCCGAGAGCCTGGACGACCTGGAGGATCTCTACGGCGAGGTGACCGGTCAGCACGCCCGCCGGGCCTGAGATGGCGCGGGTGCTGTTGGCGCGCCTGTCGGCGATGGGAGACGTGGTGCAGTGCCTTGGCGCCACGAGGGCGTTGGCGGTTGCGCGACCCGACCTGCAGTTGCATTTCGTGGTACAGGAGCGGTTCCTCCCGCTGCTGGAAGGCGAGGAGTACCTCGCGACGAGGATCGTCTTCGACCGCTTCGGCGGCCTGGCAGCGGTGTGGCGCCTGCGGCGGCACCTCCGGCGCCTGCGCCCCGACGTTGCCCTGGACCTGCAAGGCAACTGGAAGAGTGCCCTGGTCTGTTGGCTCTCGGGAGCGAGAGAGCGGATCGGTGCCGACCGTCGCCAGCGCCGGGAGCCGCACAGCGCCCTGCTCTTGACCCATCGGGTCTCCTGGGATGGACCGCCTCACCCCGCGCGGATGGCAGAGGCCGTGGTGCGGTCCCTTGCCCCCGCGCTGGAGGCTGCAAGGCCCCGCCTGATTCCGACGGATGCAGCGCTTCGGGACGCCGCGGCCGACTTGCGGGGACTGGGGCTCGACCCCATGCGGCCCTTCACGGTGTTCGTCGTGACGGCGCCTTCGGATCCGCGGTCATGGCACCTGTCCGCGATGCGTCGGCAGCTGGAGCTGGAGGACCGCCCCGTGGTTTTCTTGCTGGGGCCTGATGTCGAGCCCGATGTCCTGTCTTCCGTCCTGCCAACCGGTGTCCGATGGATCCGCCACGGCACCGGGCAGCTGTCCCGGTTGACAGCCTTGGGACAACTCGTGGCTCGGGCCGGCGGTGGCGTCATGGGCCCGGACAAGGGACCGACCCATGTGCTTTGTGCAGCCGGCGCCCGCACCCAGGTGCTGTTCGGACCCACGGATCCGCAGTGCACCGCTCCCCCCGGTTCCGTGGTCCTACGCCAGCGGGGAGGGCCGGCTTGCGTGCCCTGCAGGCGGACCAGGTGCCACCACCCAGAGGGCCCGGTGTGCATGGACTTCTCCTTGGACTCCTCCACCTCGGCTGCGGCCGAGGGCTGATGCGCATTGGATCGTGGAGTTCGGAACGGATGGGACACCGAGCCGGGTAACCCGGCATGGCCCTCAAGGTAGCAGCGCCAGATGGCATGCCTGAAGTACTTGCGGCCCTGGGGCGGGACGGTCAGACTG
>QJVU01000246.1 GCA_003235605.1 Planctomycetota bacterium
GACAATCCTTGCTGCCTGCCTGCTGTGGAGCTGTGGCGAGAATGCCACGACCGGCGCCCACGACGGCCACGGCCACAACGAGGCACACCAGGATGGCCACCACGACGACGACCATGAGGACGGCCACAACGACCATGGTCCTCATGGGGGTGACGTGATCGAGGTGGGCGACCACATCGCCCACGTGGAGTTCCTGCACGATCCGAAGGCTGGCACCGTCACGCTCCACGTCACGGGCAAGGACGAAAAGACGCCCTTGAGGCTCACCCACGCCCCGGATTTGAAGCTCGTGACCAAGCAGGGACCCAAGGTGCTTTCCACGAGCCCGGTGGGCGGTGGCGCCGACGGCGCATCCCAGTTCCAGGTCACGGACGTGCTCCTGCAGGCCGAGCCCCTCGAAGGCCATGTCGCCCTCGAGATCGGAGGCAAACGCTACAACCCCGAGCTCGCGCACGCCCACGGGCACAAGTAGGGAGCCTACAGGCTCAACTCGATCACCAGGCCGTAGGTCAACTGCAGGTTGCCGGTGGTCACGGTATCGCTGCTCGTACTCCAGATCCGCACCACCGGTCGCTTGGCGTAGGGCCACAGGGTGCAGAGCCCGTTGGAGAGCACGAGACCCATGGAGTTCGCGTTCGCATCCGCGGCGCCTGCCTGCAGGAAGACGGCGATACCGTCGGGCACCGTGCTGGGGATGGTGCCGGACCAGGTGGCGCTGCCTCCCGAGCCCTTTCCGGGAACCAGGGCCAGGATGTCCGTGCGCAGGGAGCAGGGTGCGCCAAGAGGCGTCAGGTCGAAGGGAGTGGGGTTGAGGCCCACCAGCAGCATGGATCCGCCGGCAGTGGGCATGTTGCCGGCGGCGACCGTGAGGGAGGTTCCGGAGACGGAGCCCGTCAGGCTCGCGGGCGAAGATGCCCCGCTGGCGGTGCACCCCTGTCCGCCGGCGCGCAACGTCGGCACGCTCTGGGTGGAGTAGAGATCGAAGGAGAGGTTCTGCGTGGCGGTGTGGTTGTGCAGGCGGCACTCCCAGCAGAAGGTGCCGTTGCTGTTGTAGACGTAGGTGCTCGCCAAGGGCAGCTTGTACACGAACGGACCCGGCGGTTGGGGTGGCTTGGTGTACGCGCCGATCTTGACCGTGGTGTTCTTCAGGACCACCGTCGGGTTGGCCCCCAGGTTCGTGGAGAACGTCGTGGTGGCGTTGTCGGGGGTGGGACCGTTGGTCCCGAACGTCAGCGTCACCGTGGCGTCGAAGCCGCTGTGGGAAGCCGTGCCGGCGCTGGGCCGCCAGGCCAGGTTCTTGAAGAGGACGGTCTTGGGCAGGTCGCCGTGGACCTGCTGGTAGGTCATCTTGGTGATGTTCGTGTAGCCGAAGGGGTAGCCTGTGGAGGTCATGCCCACGTGATGGCCCAGGGGTGCCGGCGAGTAGACGCGGACCTGCGCCGTGGCGGTCGTGGTGGCAGCTGTCAGCAGCGAGAGAACCAGTAGGGTTCGGGGTTTGTGCATGGGTCGTTGCAACGTAGAGAAGTAGACAAGGACGAGAAGAGCGGCCGGATCCTACCCGATCCCCGCCCCATCGGGTAGAAACCCATCTGCCTCGTCATGTCCCGCCTCCGCAAACCGGTTCTGCTTGCTGTCATGCTGTGTGCAGGCACGGCTGCATCCGTGGCCGGTCAGAAGGACCCTGGCACGTCCTACTGGCTTCGTCTCAGTGAGCGGCCCACAGCGTCCCGACTGCAGCAGCTCCAGGCGGGGTTCGACATCCTCGAGAGTGCCTCCGGCTTCGACGTTATCGTCCCTGCCGAGGACATGGGGGCGTTCCAGCAGCTGGAGCTGAAGGCCACCGTCATAGCGCGAGGACGGCCGTTCGCAGAGATCGCCGCCGAACTCGATGCGCCCGACGCCAACTACTACACGCCTGCGGAGATCGAAGCCAAGCTCGATGCCTACGTGAAGGGCTATCCGGCCCTGGCCCAGAAGCTCGACCTGACCACGCTGTCCGGCGCCCAGAAGACCCACGACAAGCGGGGCATCTTCGCGTTGAAGGTCTCCGACAACGTCGACAAGAACGAGGACGAGCCGGCGATCCTGCTGGCCGCGAGCCACCACGCTCGGGAGCTGACCACGCCGGTGCTGGTGTTCGACGCCATCGACCGCATCCTCAAGAGCTATGCCACGGACACCCAGATCAAGGCCCTGGTGGATGACCACGAGATCTTCTTCGTGCCCTGCGTGAACCCCGACGGTGTGAACTGGGTCTGGACCACCGACAACCTGTGGCGCAAGAACCGGCGGCCGAACGGCGGCAGCAGCTATGGCGTCGACAACAACCGCAACTACCCTTTCCTGTGGGGCAGCTGCGGGTCCTCCACCAGCACCACGTCCCAGACCTATCGGGGCCCCTCCGCCGGCAGCGAGCCCGAGAACCAGACGATGATGGCCTTCAGCCGGAGCTACCGGCCGGAGATCTATCTGGACTTCCACAGCTACGGGCGCGAGGTCCTGTTCACCTACGCCCCCTGCGCGACGGTGAGCGCCGCGGTCAAGGCGCTCATCGATCGCTACAAGGACAGCCTGCGAGCACCGATGCAGTACGCCACCCGCCTGCCTTCGGGCTCCGGGGAGGCGCCGGAGTGGCACTGGAGCGATGGCGGAACCATGTCGTTCCTTACCGAGATGAACACCAGCTTCCAGCCGGCCTACACCGACGCGGTCAGCGAGTCAGCCCGGGTGTGGCCGGGGATCAAGCAGGCCCTGACCTCATGGCGCCCCGCCGTGCGCGGGCACGTGACGTCGATCGCCGGCAACCAGCCGGTTGCGGCCACCATCACCTATGCGCCGAGTCCCTTCAGCCATGGCGAGAAAGGCGGCAGCCGCGGCCGCGACGGCCGCTACTGCCTGTGGCTGCCAATCGGAACCTTCCAGGTGACGTTCACCGCCACCGGCTACCAACCGGTGTCGCGGACCATGAAGGTCACCAGCTATGACCAGCCGCAGACCCAGGACGTGCTGATGGTGCCCACGATGCCCGCCGCCGCCCTCCAGAAGAGCGGCAGCGACCGCATCGGCACCACCACCCAGCTCACCTACAACAGCCCCGGTGACGTGGGGGAGATCTACTGGGTGGTGCTGACCGGTGGCACCAGCCCCGGCTTCCCGGTGGGCGCCGGCAGGGTCGTCCCGATCAATCCCGACGCCGTCTTCTTCGCCTCCATCACGCCGAACGTCTTGCTCCAGAACAACACCGGCAGGATTCCCACGGGTGGCAAGGCGGTGACCAGCCTGCCGATCCCCAGGCTGGCGGGGCTGGTGGGCATCAAGGTGTTTGCCTGCGGCATCACCGCCAACAAGACGTGGCTCAAGGCGGTGAAGAACTTCAGCCCCGCGGTGCCGATCCAGATCATGCCCTAGTTCCCGGGGAGTCCCTGGGCTGCGACTCTGGACTCTCTTCCTCTCAGGCGGTCTCTGATCCGGCGCGCTCTGCGCCATGGGGGTGTGCCCGGTCGTAGGCCTCCCGCAGCCGTGCCATCGAGACGTGGGTGTAGATCTCCGTGGTGGCCAGCCGGCTGTGTCCCAGCATCTCCTGTACCGAGCGGAGGTCGGCGCCGCCATCCAACAGGTGGGTGGCAAAGGAGTGCCGCAGGCCGTGGGGAGTGAGGCGTTGTTCGATGCCGGCGCGACGGGCGTGGCGCAGCACCACTTCGAAGATCCATCGCGAGGACAGGGCCGTGCCCCGCCGGTTCAGGAACAGGTGGCCCGAATCCCGGACCCGTGCCTCCTTGAGCTTCCTCTTCCGGTGGGGGAGCCAGGCGCTCACGGCTTCCTGGGCCTTCTGCCCCAGCATTGCCAGCCGCTCCTTGCGGCCCTTTCCCAGCACCCTCACGTGGCCATCGGTGAGATCCAAGCGGCCCAGGCGCATGTCCGCCGCCTCCGCCACGCGGCAGCCGGTGGAGTAGAGGAACTCCAGGATGGCCCGGTCTCGCGCGCCCTGGAATCCCTCTTCGAAGGGCAGCTCCAGGAGCGCCGTCACCTGGGCGACGGTCAGGAACCGGGGGATCCGACCCGGCAGCTTGGGGCCCTTCACCAGCCGCGAGGGATCCCGCCGGATGTGGCCCATGTCCCGCAGGTAGCGAAAGAACGCCCGCAGCGCGGCCAGCTTGCGCTGGATCGAAGTCGGCCGCAGGCTGCGGCCCGCAAGCTCCACCAGGTAGCTGCGCAGCACCAGGCGGTCGGGATCCCTGTCGTCCCTGGCCTGACCGGGCAGCCATGCGACGAAGTCGCGCAGGTCGGAACCATAGGCCCTGAGCGTGTTGGGCGACACCTGGCGCTCCTCCCCGAGCCACTGAAGGAACCGGGAGAGTTCCACCTCCAGAGGTTTCCTCCGCCGCATGCCGCAAACATAGTCGCCGGTGCTAGCCTGCGCACCCCCGATGTGGCATCCGCATGTCCTACTCCGGTCAGATCGCCGCGCTGACGACAGCGCTGCTGTTCGCGTTCTCTTCCCTGGGCTTTGCCACCGCCTCCCAACGGGTGGGCAGCTTCGTCGTCAACCAGCTGCGCATCTTCCTCGCGATGGTGCTGCTGATGGTCCTGCACCTGCTGGCCGTGGGGAGCCTGTGGCCCGCTGCTGATCTTCTGAGCCAACGGCAGGCCGGCTACCTGGTGCTCTCCGGGTTGGTCGGTCTCACCCTGGGCGACCTGTTCTACTTCCACGCCCTTGGCCAGCTGGGTCCCCGTCTGGGCACCCTGGTGATGTCCACGTTTCCGATATTCACGGTGCTGACCGAGGGGATCTGGCTGGGCCACTGGCCGAACGCCCTCAGGACGACGGGCATTGCTGCTACCCTGATGGGAATCGCCGTGGTCCTGACAGAGGATCGTGGGCGCGACCCGGTCTGGTCCGGCCGGCTCACAACCGCCGCGTTCGTGACGGCGGTGGGGACCGGTGTCCTGGGTGCCGTGGGGCAGGGGACGGGCCTCGTCATCAGCAAGTTCGCCATGGCGGTGGTTGCGAACGGAGAGGATCCCGTGCTACCCCTTTCCGCCACGGTGGTGCGGATGGCGGCGGGCCTGGCGGGCATGGTCCTGGCGCTGCCCGTCTACGGCATCCTCCGCCGCCGTCGCGCACCCACGGCCCGCTGGTGGAGTGATCGCAAGGCGCTGACGTGCATTGGCGTCGCCGCGCTCCTGGGACCCACGCTCGGAGTGTGGTTCTCCCAGGTGGCGGTAGCCGAGACCCACGCGGGCACCGCCGCCACGCTCATCGCCCTGACGCCGGTGCTGATGATCCCGATCGCCCGTGGCGTCTACCACGAGCAGGTCAGCCTGCGGGCAACGGTGGGGACGGCGATCGCCTTCGCCGGCGTCGCGATGCTGTTCTGACGCAGGACGTAGCTCCACATCACATCGTCAGCACCGCTGCTCCCCGGATGCTCCCTTGGCGCAGGCGCCGGATCGCCTCGTTGGCTTCCCTCAG
>QJVU01000120.1 GCA_003235605.1 Planctomycetota bacterium
TCTTCAACACCAACGCCGGCGCTGCCTACGACCCGGTGCGGCAAGGTGTGTGGATTGGCATGGACTGCAGCCTGGCCTGCGTGGATCCGGTCAGCTGCCGCTACATCTGCGGCCCGATGGACATACCATGGGCAAAGAAGGGGCTGGGGGCGCTGTCCCTTTGCCCCGAGGGTATCGGGGGGCTGGCGTTCCACAACGCCACCAACACGCTCTACATGGTGGACAGCCGCGGCTTCGACCTCCACCAGGTGCAGACCGGCACCAACACCAATCCCACGGCCTGTTCGTTCCAGTCCGACTACTGCAGCATCGCGGCGAACTTCCCCCAGAACTTCTATCTGGGCGGCCTGGCCATCGATCAGGTGCGGCAACTGCTCTTCGTGGGCTCCCACAGGCTGTCGGGCACACCAGCAGTCCACCTCTACGTGGCATCCCTGGTCAACCGGCCCGGCCTTCCGGTCGTCAAGCGACCCTGGTGCGGCAAGCTCTGCGACCTGACGATTCCGCCGGTCTGTCCCAACAGCAGCACGACGCACACCCAGATCACCGGTCTCGCCTTCGATTCCTGCCGCAGCATCCTCTATGTCACCGACTCCAGGGCGACGTCGGCATACCTCTTCAGCCTGACGGGCTCTGGAACTAGCCTCACCTGTCGCCTGCAGCTGATCAAGTGCTGCGCGAGCGTCGTCAACAGCCAGGGCTTCCACGGCCTGGCCGTGATGCCCGACCGCGCCACCTCATCAGGCAAGCCCTGCACGGCTGCGCCCTGCGAGGCGTGCCCGCAGATGGTGGCCGGCACCCGCGGGGACCTCGCCCTCGGCAACAAGCACTTCGCATTCACCCTGGACAATGCCCCCACCAACGTGAGCGCTGCCGTTATCGGCATCGGCGTGGGCCCGTGTGTGACGCCTGGTCTGAACCTGGGCTTCTGCGAGGCCATCACCATCAACCTCAGTCACCGGCCCTTGATTTTCGGGGTGCAGGTCACCGGAGGCATCGCGGCCTGCAGTGGTCATGGCGAGCTGCGGCTCCCCGTCGGACTGCAGTCCCAATTCTGCGGCCTGACCATCTCCACCCAGTGGGTGGTGGAGTGTCGAACCCGCCTGGGTGTCGGCAACGGCGTCACCAACTGCCTGGCCGCCAGCGTGACCAGCAACTGAGCCAAGGGCGGTCACCGCCAGATCCGGTTGTTCACGTGGAGGGCCCGCTTCCACTTGTAGAAGTGGAAGTACTCGTCCTGGGTGAGGACCGGCGAGGTCGCATCGAAGGCCACGCCGGTCGGGCGGTTCTTGACGTCGTCCAGGGTGAAGTTCACCGGCGTAGGCCTGCCATCGACCACCTGGTAGATCCAGAACAGGTACTCATGCATGCCGAGCAACTCCGGGAACTGCCTGCGCCCTTCGAAGACGCTGTGTCCTTCGAAGTGGTTGCGCACGTTCAGGCCCAACATGTGGAGGATCGTGGGAGCCAGGTCGATCTGTGCAGACACCACGTGGGAGCGCCCCCTCATTTCGTACATCGGGTTGTAGATGCCGCACAGGATCCGGTCGTAGTAGCGGCCGGTGATATCCTCGTCCGGCCGTACGTCCGCGTGCTCTTTGCCCGGGAACATGGCATGGTCGGCTAGCACGATGACCATGGTGTTGTAGGCGTAGGGGGACGCCTTGAAGTAGCTCCAGAATGTGCCAAAGGCATGGTCGGCCGTGTGCACGGCGTTGAGCAGCTCGTTGCTGCCGTCCCGGTATGGCACCGTGTCCGAATCGGAGACGAAGGGTGCGTGGGAGTCCACGGTGGCGGTGGACAACAGGAACGGCGCCTTGTGCTTGCCTGACTGCAGTCGCCTGACGAGGAAACGAAACAGCTGATGGTCGGAGTATCCCCAGTGCATGGCCCGCTCCTGCAGCTCCTCCCACAGCGCAGTCTCGTCCAGAACCTCTTCGAAGCCCAGCCGCTGCATTGCCTCACCGGTGCGCACGAAGTTGTTGCTCAGCGTGTGGACGTGCGTGGTGTGGTAGCCGTGTTCGCGCAGGATGTGCGGGAGGCAACGCAGCCGTGTCTTGCCATGCCCACTCTCTGGCAGCCACCACGTCCGGGTATTCGTGACGGGCAGGTAGGAACAGTAGCTGCAGGTGAGGGCCGTCACCGTCGGCGTGGAAGAGTTGAAGAACCCCCGGATCAGATGCGATCTGACCGCGAAGTCCTCCAGGTTCGGTGTCAACCCGGGAAAGCGAGAGCTGTCATAGACCGATGTCAGTGCCGCCGAGAAGGACTCCAGGAAGATGACGATGATGGATGGTTGGGGAATGAAGTGCTTCGACCGGGGGAACGGCATCGGTTCCCGAAACACGCGATGCTTGAGCAGCGGGTAGTCCCTGTCGACGTCATAGTCGAGACCGAAGCGCGTGAGCTTCTGTCGCACCACCGGGTCGAGGAGCGGCACGGGAGGACTGGTGTCCGGAGCCTGGCCGGCTGCCCTGAGCTCCAGGTACACGAGCGGGATGGCGACCTCCGGTGCTGCCGGCAGCAGCGCGATCTTGTGCCGTGTCGATGGGCTGCAGCCAACGATCAGGAGTGGCAGCAGGCCCGACAGGAGGCCGGACAGGCCAGCCAGGACCACGGCCGCGGTGATCGGCGTCCGCAGGCACAGCAGGCCCGATCCCAGGGACCGGCTGCGTCCGTGTCGCGCCAGCGGCAGCAGCGGCCAGAGGCAAAGCAGTGCCAGCGCTCCGCCGACACACATGTAGAGGGTCACGTGGCTGTCGAGGCTCATGCCGAGGGCATTGCCCTGGGCGTGCTCGAGGGCGATCAGATCGATGTGACAGCCCGAGTAGTAGAAGTAGCCATAGTCCGAGAGCCGCGCGATGCAGACCCAAGCGAACAGCAGGACAACCAGGGCCCGTGTCCACAGACGCCCGGCCAGAAACCCCAGCACGACAGGCAATGCGACCGCAACATCGATCCAGATCCACCCCACGAGTCGGCCGCCGACGGCCAATGCGGACGCTTCCTGCAGGGATACGAGGGGCACGAAGGAAACTCGCCACAGGAAGCAAGCTGGCAGGAACATCCCAAAGAACAGCCACGTGGGCCGGCGCAGGATCCTGCCGTCGTCCGCCAGTCTGGACACCCCAACATCCTAGCTGACCCACGGGGGCTTTGCGCGGCGCGCGCGACTTGCCTGCCGACGAGCGCAGCCTGTAGTCTTGGCTGCAGTCTCGCCCCAACATGCAAGTCAAGGAGCCCTCCATGCGTGGACGGATGATGCAGCTGCCCCTCCTCATCTCCTCCCTCATCGAACACGCGGGCAGGGTCCACGGAAACCAGGAGGTTGTGAGCCGCACGATTGAAGGCCCTGTCCATCGCTGCACCTGGCGCGACGTGCAGACACGCTCCAAGCAGCTCGCAGGGGCACTCGAAGCTCGAGGCATCACTCTGGGCGACCGTCTCGGCACCCTCGCCTGGAACTCCCACCGGCACATCGAGATCTACTACGGCACCTCGGGCATGGGCACGGTCTGCCACACGGTGAACCCCCGGCTTCATCCCTCACAGCTCGCTTACATCGTCAACCACGCCGCTGACCGGATCCTCTTCCTGGATCCTTCTCTCGTGCCGCTCATCGAGAGCGTGGTGGACCAGCTGCAGTCCGTGGAGACCTTCGTGGTGCTCTGTGACGGG
This sequence comes from Planctomycetota bacterium, assembly GCA_003235605.1. Next base: position 3,679 of record QJVU01000120.1, read on the forward strand.
GACCACCTCCCGGACACGAAACTGCCGGGCGTTGTCGCGTACGAGGACCTTCTCACCGAGCACGATGGGGACTACGCGTGGCCGACGCTGGACGAGGGCACGGCAGCTGCGCTCTGCTACACGTCCGGAACGACCGGCAACCCGAAGGGCGTCCTCTACAGCCACCGATCCACGGTGCTTCACGCCTATGGCATCGTGCAACCGGACGTCTTCAACCTGGGACGGGGCACCGTGGTCCTCGCGATGGTGCCCCTGTTCCACGCCTCGGCGTGGGGTCTTCCCTATGCCAGCGCAGCTGCCGGCTCGAAGATCGTCCTTCCGGGGCCATCCTTGGACCCGGAGGGTCTGACCGAGCTGTTCTGGCAGGAGGGCGTGACGAGCTGTGGGGCGGTGCCGTCAGCCTTCGTTCCGTTGCTCCAACACTGGCGGGAGACGGGTAGACGCAAGCCCCCTGCGCTCGAGATGGCCCTCATCGGCGGGGCGGCGCCGGCTCGCTCCCTCATCGAGGCCCTCGAGGGGGAGTTCGACATCCTGTGCCGGCACTCTTGGGGCATGACCGAAACAAGCCCCCTCGGATCGACCAACGTGCTCACGGCCGAACAGCGTTCCGAGCCCGTCCACCTGCGCTCGCTACATCACATCAAACAAGGCCGGCCGCCCTTCGGCGTGGAGCTTCGCATCGTGGACGAGCACGGCAAGGTCCTGCCCAACGATGGCCTGGCCTTGGGCGAGCTCCAGGTCCGCGGTCCGTGGGTCGTGGATGGCTACTATGCAAGCGAAGACCACACGCTCACCACAGACGGGTGGTTTCCGACAGGCGACCTTGCCACCCTGGATGACGAGTGTTGCATACAGATCACCGACCGCACGAAAGATCTCATCAAGTCGGGAGGCGAGTGGATCAGCTCCATCGACGTGGAGAACAAGGCAATGGGCCACCCAGGCATCACGATGGCGGCGGTCATCGGTGTTCCGCACGAGAAGTGGGGTGAGAGACCGATCCTGATCGCGGTGCCTGCCACCGACCCGCCTCCCACCCGGGAGAGCGTGCTGGAACATCTGCAGAGCTCCCTGGCCGCGTGGCAGCTCCCGGACGAGGTCATCTTCGTCGACGCGCTCCCGATGGGCCCCACGGGCAAGGTTCGGAAGTCGCAGCTCAGGGAGACGTATGCCAAGGAACGCTGACCCCACCCGGTCAGTCTGCGGAGCCGGCGAGGAGCCGTAAGTGCAGTTCCTGCTCCACACTATGCCAAGGGATCTGCCGTGGCGTCCGGCCCTGGGCGCGGCCCGCCCCTGATTCCGGCTGTCCTCCCCTTCAGGTCCGTCCCGGCGCCGACCGAACGGTGCCATGGGACGTTCGCCTGGAACGCTCCGGGATGCGCATTCCAGAACCATGGAGGAAACGATGGGCGCGAGAAACAAGGGAGCTGCAATCGCCGTGGTGGCCGTTGTGGCGGTGTGGATGCTGGCGCAGGGCGCGTCGGCTCAGGAGAGCTACCAGTTCGAAGTAACGGGCGGCTACACGTGGTTCGAGAGCGACACCAATCCTGACGTCGAATTCAACGAGGCCCTGGTCGAGGGCACGTACAACTTCAAGCCGGTCATGCTGAAGGACCACCCATGGAACGAGGCCGCCTTCCTCGAGCACAGCATGCAGGCGATGCTCAATCTGAGCTACTCCGAGTTCGAAGTCGGCAGCGCCGATGCGGACGGCCTGGTGTACGGGGCCGGTTTCCGCTACGCAGAAGAGGATTCACCCATCGCCGCCGAGGTCCGTTACCGCAC
>QJVU01000223.1 GCA_003235605.1 Planctomycetota bacterium
CTGCTCCCCTACGCTCAGCTCGGCAGGTTTGTGATCGAGTCGGTCACCCAAACCCATCCGCTTGAGCAAGGCAGTCGCCGTCTTGTTCTGTTCGGACTCGCCCAGCCCCGCCAAGAGCATCGGCACCTGGACATTCTGAGCAGCGGTCAAGTAGCTCACCAGGTTGAACGTCTGGAAGACGAACCCGATCTTCCTTCGGCGGAGACTGGCACGTTGGTCCGGCGACATGTCGTATACCGACTGCCCATCGAGGAGGACCTCTCCATGGCTTGGCGAGAGCATGCCGCCCAGGATGAGAAGCAGAGTGCTCTTGCCGCTGCCGCTCGGCCCTACTACGCAGACGAAGTCCCCACGGGGGATGTCGAGGGTCGTGTCGGCAAGCGCCGTGACCACGCTGCCGCGGGTCTTGTAGGTCTTGCTCAGTCCATGCAGCGCCAGCATGGCTCAGACCTCCTGAAGCGTGGTGCAGGGATCGAGACGAGCAGCGCGACGGGCGGGGAAGTAGCTCGCCGCAAGCACGATGGCCAGCGAGAGTCCGACTCCCCACAAAGCGAGCACAGGCATGGGCAAGACCGGGATCCCCGCGATCCTCGACCCCAGCGACACTGCCAACACGGTGCCGAGGGCGTAGCCACCAATACCCCCGAGCAGGCCGAGCAGCAGCGCCTTGAGCATGAAGATCCTCAGGACCAGCGAGGAACTGGCCCCGAGTGCCATGAACGTGCCGATCTCCCGCCGTGTCGACCACCTGCTTGATCGTCACCACTCGCGCGTTGGGAAGAAGATCATTGATACCCTTCACCAGTCCAGCGGAGATCTCCTTGCAGCAACCGACTACCTCGATCGCGTTGAGGACGGCCTTCTTCCCGGTCAGCTTCTGGACGGTGTGGAGATGAGCGAAGATCCTGGCGTCATCGACAGTGCCGGTCTCGGGGAGGATCGCGCTGATCACGAACGGATGGTCAAGTAGCCGGAGCTTCTCCTGGACCTTTGTCCGGAGCGAGGCAGCCACATCCGAACCCACCAGAACCTCGTTTGGCTCCAAGGTCTTGATCACGCGCCGACGGGTCGACGTTTCCTTGGGATCCGCCCCACCGCTGCTGACAACACCACAACCGGCTGGGCGCGAGAAGATCCCGCTGCTGCCCCAGGCCGCCTTGGCTTGGAATTCGCCCTTGGGCAGGATCCCGGTCAGTGTGAACGCCTTGCCGTCGACTTTCACGGGCACCGACAGTTTCGGTGAGAGGTTGTCCAATCCTTGGAGATTGGACACTACGAGTCGATTCAGATACTCCTCAGGGATTTCGTCTCCCAGCATGTCTGCGGTGTAGTAGTCCTGTACCGTGGCAGACTTGGGCAGGACCAGGATGTTGGTCCCCAGAGCATCCAACTCCCGTGCGATCGCCTTCTCCGAATAGAAGGTGATGTTCTTGATCGCCACGATCGCGGCAATCCCGAGCAGGATAGCCAGGACACTCGCGATCAGTTGACGCCTGCGCTCGAAGATCTCCCGCCAAACCAGCGTTCCAATGCGCACGTGATCACACCACGGAGCCAACTGGCTCCGAACAGGGCACTACTTCTTTCAAGTGCCTCCCTCACAACAGCTGGACAGCGCGTTTGAGAAATCCGCCTTCTTGGTTGCCCCCGTGAATCTCGCCACGGCCCTGTGCGGCGGAGCCATGAGCACCGTGATCGACTCGTTTGTCTTGGGATCGATCTTCAGCCGCTCTAGGGTCCCAACCTCGGCCTTGTTGGCAGGATCCAGAATGACGATTTCCGTGGTCTTGCAGAAAGCCTTGTCGGCCTTGAATTCCCGTGCTCCTTTCAAGGCGAGGGCGTTCGCCTTGGTCTTGGCATTCTGCACACACAGGACCACGTACTTCCCGTCCTGCAATGCCTTCAGAGTCTGCTCCAGCGCGGGGCTGACAAGGGCGCCGAAGATCTTCTTCTCGTCGACTTCGAGAGGGGCAGCCAGAGTCACCGCACCATTCGGGGCCACCGCAAGCAGCAAGGGCATGGGCATTCGCGCGACCTTGAATTGATCCACGATCCCTTTCTCGGTGCCCAGCCTCACATCGATGCTGATCGACTCGGCCTTGCCAGCGAGCTTCGGCATTGCCTCGTCGAGAGTCTGTTTCATCGGTCCGTTCTGCTGCGCCTTCGTCTTGTAGAAGTAGACGAACGCGTACTTCTTGGCCTTGGCCGCGCGACGCAACGCAAGCAGCCCAGAGCCTGCGTTGGACTTGCCCTGGGCAACCTTGGACTCGCCCTGGGCGCCAACGCCCGGACCGGCGCCGGCCTGGGGGGATCCGATGAGCGGGAGAGAGGCCACTGCCAGGATCAGCAACGTGTTCATGTCGTCACCCCGAGGCGGCAGGGTGCCATGCTCGCCCTTCTGCACAAGTCGGCAGATGTGCGTAACCGCCGTCTCTGTCAGGCCCCCTTGACCTTCCGGCAAGAATTCGATAGTTCTCGAATTATGGAAACCGATGTTGCCGTGGCGGCCCTGTCGGCGCTGGCCCACAAGTCGAGGCTGCAGGCGTTTCGCCTCATTGTCCGGGCCGGTCCAGAGGGCATCCCCGCGGGGGAGATCGCCGCGCAGTTGGGCGTGGCGCCCCCGACGCTGTCGTTCCACCTCGCCCACCTGGCACGAGCGGGGTTGGTGGATTCCCACCGCGAAGGCCGCTCGGTGCTGTACGCGCTCCGGGTTGACGGAATCCGTGACCTGTTGGGCTTCATCACGCAGGACTGCTGCCAGGGGAGGCCGGAACTCTGCCCACCGGAGGGTGAGGCGGCGCAGGGTTGTGAGGCGGGCAACTCGCGGAGGAGCTAGCGCGTCATGACCGAGGAAGCACCCGGTCGCAAGATGCATGGTTTCGAGCGCCTGCTGACGCTTTGGGTGTTCCTCTGCATGGGGGCGGGAATCCTGCTGGGCCGCGTGGCCCCTGGTTTTGCCCGCGCCTTCGACAGCATCACGCTGGATGTCGATGGTGCGCCGGTGGTCTCGATCCCCATCGCCGTGTGTCTCTTCTTCATGATGTACCCGATCATGGTGAAGATCGACTTCGCGGAGGTCGTGGCCGCGGGGAAGAGCACCAAGCCAGTGCTGCTGACGTTGTTCGTGAACTGGTGCGTGAAGCCGCTCACGATGTTCGTCATCGCAAGCCTCTTCTTGGGCACCCTCTTCTTGCAACTCATCGGACCTGAGGCGACGGACCTGGTGAAGCTCCCCTTCGGCCTCGATCTGCCAGCAGGCTCTCACTACGGCGCTGGCACGGTTGTCGTGCAAGAGGGCGTGAAGCTCCTGGAGGTCCCACTTTGGAGGAGCTACCTGGCTGGCTGCGTGCTTCTGGGCGTGGCCCCCTGCACTGCGATGGTGCTGGTCTGGGGCTACCTGGCGCGAGGCAACGACGCGCACACCCTGGTCATGGTGGCCATCAATTCCCTGACCATGCTCGTTCTATACGGCGTGTTGGGAGGCTTCCTTCTGGGAGTCGGACGGCTGCCCGTCCCGTGGCAGGCCCTCCTCTTGTCGATCGGCGTGTACGTCGCGCTGCCCCTGGTGGCTGGTTTTCTTTCGCGGAAGTGGATCATCGCGGCGAAGGGCGAGGAGTGGTTCAAGGAGAGGTTTCTGCATGTGCTCACACCGATCACGGTGAGCGCGTTGCTTCTCACGCTCATCTTGCTCTTCTCCTTCAAGGGAGACGTGATCGTCGAGAACCCATTGACGATCCTGTGGATCGCGGTGCCGTTGGTTGTCCAGACCCTGTTCATCTTCGGCATCACCTACGGACTCGCACACGCTCTTGGGCTCCGATACGCGGATGCAGCCCCGACAGCGATGATTGGAGCAAGCAACCACTTCGAGGTCGCGATCGCGACTGCAGCGATGCTCTTCGGCCTGTCTTCGGGCGCCGCCCTTGCCACGGTGGTCGGTGTCCTGATCGAAGTGCCACTGATGCTGGCTCTGGTCAAGCTCTGCTTGAGGACGCGGCTCTGGTTCCCCGAAGCCCCAGCCGTGCAAGTCGAAAGATCAGGCGGGTGAGGAAGACAGCCCGTCCCGCCCTCGTCGACGGCGACGTGTCTAAGAAACCACATGCTGAATCTCGTCCTGTTGCCAGTGGTAGTCGCTCACCACTTCCCAGGTTTCGAATCGTCCCCAGCCCCAACCCCCCTCAACATGGTTCGCTGTCCTTTGCGGAGAACAGCAGATTCCGCAGTCCCGCATGAGCAGGGCGGCAATCTCGAAGCCTAATCAGAGGACGGGCTGCAACACAGGGTGGACCAGGGAAACGGCCGCGGAATGTACCGGTGCCAAGGGTTGCGAGCCTCGCGCCTGGCATGCGCAACCCACGCCTTTCAGCTTGTGGGACCCCAAGAAGGTCTGCGCCTTGGTGACCATCCTCTACTTGGCCCACTTGCTGACCGACATGGTGTGGTGGTGATGGTGGCCACGTGCCAGTGGGTGATGCCGGCGTGCCCATTCCTCCGCCGTAGCCGGAGACCTCCGGCGATACGGTCCACGTTGCCCCCGGAGCCAGTAGCCCAGCGCCTTGGTATTCTCACGCCCACGGACAAGGTCGATCAGCGGTCCACCGCGGGCCAGTGCCATGGCCCAGGTGACCAGTTCCGGCGCCGTCTTCTCTCCGGTGTTGAAGTGCTGGTGCCACTCGGCCAGTGCCTCCCGCTAGCTCCTGCCGGATCCTGGTCGCGGCGCTGTGGCGCAGCCGGTTGGGACTCCACTGAGGTACCTGGGCGACGCTGCAGGCCCGGTAGATCGCACACCGGTAGCTGTTGATGGTGTATGCATCGGACGGGCGGCGCTTCTTACGCTTCTTGCACTTCGTCACGTAGCGGCGCAGGTGACTGTCCCACAGGGGCGTCCGGCGACGCTGCCGCCTCTCGGCCCTATGCTCCACCACAGCGTCCTTCGGACTGAACAACGCCTTGCCAGCGGCTGGCCTTCTCGCGGTATGCGGGGGGGGCTCCCCCCCTTCGTTCGTGCCATCGTTGCGGCGCTCCAACATGGAAAAGGGTCCACGTTTTTCCTGTTATGTGCGCCGCCGCCGTCGCGGATCGGGTTCGCGCTAACTGCGCGATCACCTTGCACTTGTGTGGTGGGCCGTGCTGGACTTGAACCAGCGACTTCCACCGTGTGAAGATGGCACTCTACCGCTGAGTTAACGGCCCGTGAGGGGCGAGGAGACTACCTCCTACCCGGGGGCCTGGCAACCAGGATTCCTGGGCCCGTAACGCGCCGTTCCCGGGGCTCGCCGTGTGAGGTGGCGCGTGTTGCCCCGGCTCCGGGCTGTCGGGCAGCCAGGGCTCCGGGCCGGGTTCCGGCCCTCTCCATCACCCATACTGTCGTGTAGGCGAACACCCCCCCGTACAAACCGCCGACACAGCGGTTGTCGACCCGGCCTTGTTGCTCCGAGGGCCGATCGCGACCGATTCTTGCTGGAGAGAGCCCCTACCGGTGCCCGATACAAAGGCGGGCGCCCGCAACGTGGGGAAGAACTGCACCCGGGCCGATTTCTAGCGATGGTGACTCAGCCGAACCCAGAGACTTCACGTACACCACACACACGACCGTCCACCCAAGTCACACCACGGGTTGTCAAAGTGGATGCGTGCGAACTACCGGTTCTCGCTGCGCCCTCTCTCGCGGCGCCGGTTCTCGCTGCGCTCTCTCTCGCGGCGCCGCTTCTCGCTGCACTCCTTCTCGCCGGAGGGGTGATGCCACAATCGGGTCCCGGGGCCAATTCAGGCCCAGAGACCCGGTCCGGTCCGGGGACCACCAACAGTGCGGCTGCAAGGCCAGCTCTCCCGACACGGCCGACCGGCCCGGACACCAGGCCCATGGCGGCTCAGCGGGCGGGGCTCAGGCTCATCACCCACGACCACCTGATGCCCAAGGGCGCGCTTGCGGTGTTCTCGTTGTCCCCCCTCGGGGAGCACGAGAGC
>QJVU01000353.1 GCA_003235605.1 Planctomycetota bacterium
CGCTCTCCACGCGGCAGTCCTGACCGTCTTGCTGATTGCGCAGTTCGGTTTCGGGGTGCTGTTCATCTCTCGCACGCTGCGGCCTGTCGTGTGGTTTGTGATGCTCGGCGTGCAGGTCTTCCTGCTGTTCCCACCCGTGGGTTGGGGGTGGCTTGTCTGCATGCTGCCCCTGCACCTGTTCGTCTTCGATCCAGCCTGGATCCGTCCCGCCTCCCTGGAGGAGCCGGTGATCACCTTCTATGACGGTCACTGTGGGCTCTGCCATCGGGCGGTACGCTTCGTCCTGTCCGAAGACCGCACCGGCCTGGTCTCGAGCTTCGCGTGTCTGGGTGGACCGACCTTCGAGAGTCTGTTCGGCGGGGACGAGGTGCTCGTCAACAGCCTCCCCGACAGCATGGTGGTGCGCTCCGAGGACGGGAAGCTGCTCGTCAAGTCGTCGGCGACGTTGTGCTTGATGCGTCGCCTGGGAGGGCTGTGGCGCGTGATTGCCTGGGGTCTGGGGCTGGTGCCCCTGGCCGTGCGGGACTGGTGCTACGATTTCGTTGCCCGTCGCCGGAAGCGCTGGTTCCCGGTGCCCGAGGACGTCTGTCCCCTCGTTCCGCCCCGGATGCGGAAGCGGTTCCTGGACCTCGAGACCTGAGCCTCCTAGGTTTGGGGTGCTGGGGTCTCGCACCTTGCCGCAGGAGCAAGCAACGCGAGAAAGGTCCGAACGAAGAGAGAAGACAAGCCCGACCGGAGCCTGACGTGACCACGCCACCGATCTCGGTTTTCATGTTCGTCCTGGCAGCGTTGTTCGGTGCCGTGGGGCAATACCTGTACAAGACCGGAGCCGAGGCAGCAGATGGCACCTTGATGTCCTTCGTGCTCAACCTGCGGATCCTCGGCGGGGTCGTGTGCTACATCGCTGTGATGGTCTTGTTCGTGGCGGCATTCCGGAAGGGTGGCGCGCTCAGCGTTCTCTACCCGGTGTATGCATCGACGTTCATCTTCGCGGCGATCATCGCGCTCCTGGCGTTCGGCGAGCCCATCACGTGGGTCAATGTCGTGGGCATGGGCGTGCTGGTCTTCGGGATGTTCTTGATGGGTCGATGAGCAGATAGGCATGGGTGAACGACGGCCGATCGCGTCCCGAGAGCTTGCGGTGTCCAAGCGGGTGGCACACTGGATGGTCACCGCCCGGTGGACGCCGAACGCGATCTCGCTGGGCGGAATGGTGGCCGCAGTGCTGGCAGGCGTGGTGTTCTGGCTGACTGCGGCGATGCCCGGCTCGGCTCGCCTCTGGTTCCTGCTTGGCGCGGCGCTGGTCCAGGTCCGGCTGGCGGCCAACATGTTCGATGGCATGGTGGCAGTGGAGTCTGGCCAGACGTCGCCGGTGGGGGAGCTCTACAACGAGGTGCCCGACCGTGTTTCGGACATTGCGATACTCCTGGGGCTCGGGTGTGCAGCCGGCGGGTCGCTGGTCCTGGGCCTCGCGGCCGCCGTGGCGGCGGTATTCACCGCCTATGTGCGAGCCCAGTCGGCAGTGGCGGGAGCGCCACAGGACTTCTGTGGACCGATGGCCAAGCCGCAACGCATGTTTGTCGTGACCCTGGTGGCGGTTTGGTGTGGCGTGACGCCGGAGGCTTGGCAGCCGATCACGGTGGAGGGCCATGGGTTGGCGGCGGCCTGCGCACTGGTGGTGCTGGTGGGGAGCGTGGCGACTGCGCTCAGGCGTCTCGTCCGGAGCGGGAGGGCACTGCGGCGGTGAACGAACGCTTGTTTGGCTACCAGCATGCCTTCGATGACCCGGTCACGGTCTGGCTGGTGGTGTTCATCGTCGGTGTGCTGATCGGCGCTCCGGTGGGTAGCGGCGTCGCCAGGTGGTTCGGCCGGGTCGGGGCAGCGCAAGGGATCGAGCTGAGGAGGCGCTACCTGTCCTGGTTGGTGCTCGCTCCCTTGATGGTGGTCCCTATCCTGCTCGGCGCCTTCTGGATGGTCCTTGGTGTCCTGGTGTTGAGCCTGCTCTGCTACCGTGAGTATGCCCGAGTGACCGGCTGCTTCCGCAACCGCCTCATCAGCCTGGTGGTGGTGCTTGGCGTGCTGTTGGTGTTCTTTGCGGTGTTCGACCACTGGTACGGCTTGTTCGTTGCGGCGGCGCCCCTCACCGTGGTTGCGATCGCCATGGTCGCGCTCATCGCCGACGAACCCAAGGGCTACATCCAGCGAGTAGCGCTGGGAGTCTTGGGGTTCATGTTGTTCGGCGTGGGTCTTGGCCACCTCGCCTACTTCGGCAACGCCGCGGACTATCGGCCGATGGTCCTGATGCTGCTCGTGGGCATCCAGCTCAACGACGTGTTTGCCTACCTGTCGGGGAAGCTCTTCGGGCATGTCAAGTTCATGCCCAAGACCAGTCCCAACAAGACACGGGGCGGATCCCTGGGGGCTCTGCTCCTGACCACATCGTTGGTTGCGGCGATCGGCCACTACGTGTTCCAGGGCTCCCAGTTGGACCACCCCCTGCGTCTGATGACCCTCGGCTTGATCGTCAGCGTTCTCGGGCAGCTTGGCGACTTGATGCTCTCGTCCATCAAGCGCGACGTCGGCATCAAGGACACTGGCGCATTGATCCCTGGCCACGGCGGCTTGCTGGATAGGTTCGACAGCACCCTGCTGGTCGCGCCGGCGACCTTTCACTACATAGGCTATTTCAATGGCATAGGCCTGGACCAGACATCACGCATCCTGACAGGAACGGGGTAGGTGCTGGGAGTGACCGAGATGAGTGATGGGTGACCATACTGCGGACCAGGATCAGGAGGAGAGCGCCGACGACTGGACGCTCACGCCAGCCAAGGATCTGAATCTCCCGGCAAGTGCGCGGGTGCGCAGTCTGTCCAGGGAGCGGGGTCTGCTGGACACCACCGTGGGCTGGGTCTGGTGGAGCGTGGTGCGGACCTACATGAAGATCTACCACCGCCTCGAGGTCTCAGGTGGCCAGTGGCTGCCGGTTGCAGCACCGTTCCTCCTGGTCGCCAACCATGCCAGCCACCTGGACGTAATGGCGCTGGCCTCGGCGATGCCGCGGCGGTTGCGACACTGCGTCTACCCCATTGCTGCCGGAGACACCTTTTTCGAGTCGCCGGTAGCAGCCCGCTTTGCGGCTTTCGTCCTGAACGCGCTGCCGATGTGGCGGCGTCGGGCAGGAGCCCACGCCCTGACCCAGTTGCGCGAGCGTCTCGTCGGCGAGCCCTGTGGCTACATCCTGTTCCCCGAGGGGACTCGCAGCCGCACCGGCGAGATGGGGCCGTTCAAGAGCGGCCTCGGGATGTTGGTTGCCGGAACCGACGTGCCGGTGATCCCCTGTCGTATCCGCGGTGCGTTCCGGGCCCTCCCTCCGGACTGCAGGGTGCCCCGACCTCGCAAGCTGTATCTGCGCATCGGGACACCGCTGGTCTTTTCCCGGATCAGCAACGACGGCGACGGGTGGCGACAGATTGCGCGGGAGACCGAAGCCGCGGTGACGGCCCTGGGAGCATCGGACCCGGGCCCGTAGGAACAAGAAGCAGCCGGGATGAGAAAACGTGTCTACGTGGTCTGCTGATACGCCGGGTGGGTTTCGAGGCGGGCGTCCTCCACGGGGCCGCCGACGGTGAAGTGGTAAAGGTCCTGGAGCCGGTCGTCGCGGATCCCCAATGCTTCGTGGGTGGCGTCGTCGAAGAAGCAGCCGATGCCCGTGGCACGGATACCGGTGGCTTCGGCTTCCAGGTAGAGAACCTGACCCAAGAGCCCGGCCTCCCAGTGCAGGCGCTTGTAGAACCAGGAGCCGTATTCCTTCAGGGGCTCCTTGAACTCGGCCAGCATCGCAGCGGCGAAGCAGCCGTCGGCGGCGATGTCCTGGTGGCAGGAGATCGTGCGAGCCAGGGCGCGGGCATCGCCCACCAACAGGCACCACAGGTCCAGGGAGTCCGGGCATGCGGAGGGCCTGGTCCAGGCGTACTCGGGGCGTAGTTGTGCCCTGAGCTCGTCCAGGTTGCGAGCGTTGCGGTTCAGGAAGTAGATGCCTGGCTCCAGGTCCTGTACGCGGTGGACGAACAGGGCCAGGTGAATGCGGGGTCGCCAAGGGAGCGTCGAAAACGGCACCTGGTCCCGTCCCGGCATCACCTTCAACAGGATCTGGTAGAAGGCGCTCCGGGTGATGCCGGTGCGCCCGTCCATGGCTACAGCACTGCGGCGCTGGCGGATGATCTGTCTCGCTCCATGGGGCGAGTCACCGCTTTGCAGCGAGGTGTTCTCGAAGTCGGGCGACTGCCAGAAGGCGTCTGGCGGCGGAACAGTCCGCCGGCATGCGGCAGCCACCTCGTCGATCACCGGCCACTCATGGTGTGCCGCGCTGAGCCGGTTTGGGACGCCGTGGAGGTCGGCGGCGCGCAGTCGGTCAGCGAGGGCCTTGGGGACCGAGAAGGCCCGGTTCGTCTCCATGGGCAACGGAAACGGTGCTTCGGCGACCTGCGGATGAACCGCCAGCAGGCAGTCGGGCTCCTCGGCCTCGAGGCCGGTCTGGGCATGGATCCCCAGGAGGGCGGCGAGGTCTGGGTGCTCGATGTTCTCCAGGAGGGTGGCCTGCCAGCCCAGAACCGCGGCAGCGATGGCGAGGGCGGCGATGGCATGGCCGGCATCGTGCTGGCAGTAGCGGAACGCGCGCTCGCCGTACTTCCACGACTCCCGCCAGTGGATAGACGTCAGGCCGACGAGGAGGGAACGTGCCGGTAGCACCGCCACGAGCTGCTGCCACTCGGCCGCGGTCAACTGGGTCCGCAACTCCAGGGCGTGTTCCTTGGGCTGGTAGTGGTACAGCCCCGCCGAGTTGGAGAGACCGGGCACCGGACCGGCGACGAGGTAGGCCTCGGTGGGATGCAGGTTGCCGCTGCTGGGGTTCACGCGCAACGACCAGCGCGAGGACTGGAAGCGCTTCCACGCGGACAGCGCCATCGAGTCGAAGAAGAGCTGCGAGATGCCGTCGCGATCCGGGGAGGCGATGGCGACGCAACCGGGGCGGAAGATCTTCTCGTAGCGAGGCCTTGGGGTCGGGGCCGGCTGCCCGAGGGGCAGGCAGGGTGCGCCACCATAGCTGCGGAAGGGGTCTGGTTGGGTGCTCCAATCCATGTAACCGAGGGCCCTGGCATAGGCCCACAGCTGGTGTTTGGTGCGCTGGTGGTAGTGGTGGACGGTTTCGGTGCGCGGTGTCACTCGTCTGGGGCTCGACCCTAAACCATTGCAGAGCGGAAACGTAGGGATTCTGGGCCTGCCCGGGGAGCGGTCTGGGGGAGTGTCCCGTTCCTGTCTCTATCGCTCCGGGCTTTCTCCCCCGGGCAAAAGCCCACGGCTCGTGACCTCCAGGGCCGATAGGAATATGCACGGCTTTGGGGTATCAATTGCCCCCTGGACTGGAGGCCCCTACCTGGGCTAGCCACTTTTCTGG
>QJVU01000262.1 GCA_003235605.1 Planctomycetota bacterium
GGTGGACCGGACGCCTGGTTCACCGGCGACGGCATCCACGTCGGCCACGCTTTCTACTCCAAGGGCTGGAACGGTACGGCACAGAACTTCGTCGTGTACGAGTACCCCAATACTCAGGAAGCCGCGGACATCTGGTTCCATGACCATGCCCTGGGGATCACCCGGCTGAACGTCTACGCCGGCCTCGCAGGAGCCTACGTGCTGACCGATCCGGGCCTCACGTTGCCGGATGGTTTGACTGCAACCGGTATCGACCGCGACCCGGCCAACAGCGGCGGCGAGGAGCTGATGATCCCGCTGGTCATCCAGGACCGGATGTTCGATATCAACGGCCAGCTGTTCTTTCCGAACGCCGGCATCAACCCCGAGCACCCCTTCTGGATACCCGAGTTCACTGGCGACACGATCGTGGTCAACGGCAAGTCTTGGCCGTACCTGAACGTCGAGCGCAAGCGCTACCGTTTCCTGTTCCTGAATGGCTCCAATGCTCGAACCTACGAGCTGTTCTTGGCCGATCCTGTCACCAAGGTCCTGGGACCGCCGATGTGGGTGATCGGGACCGACGGCGGATACCTCGACACCCCGGTGAAGATCGACCCCAACGTTCCGCCGAACGACAAGCTGGTGATGATGCCGGGGGAACGCTACGACGTGATCATCGACTTCGCTGATCCTGCCTGGTTGGCCAGCAACCCCACCTTCTCGGGGACGCTGATTCTGCGAAACACCGGGGCCACCCCGTACCCCAAGGGCCCGCCGCCGAACGGTGTGACGCTGGGCCGCATCCTGCAGCTGCGCGTCACGGCGCCCACGACCGCGGACAACAGCTACAACCCGGCGAGCGGGACACCGCTGCGTCCGGCGATGGTACGCCTGGTCGATCCCGCCAAGGGCACTCCCCTCGTGACGTTCCAGGTGAGGCGACAGCTCACCCTCAACGAGTTCATGGGACCCGGCGGGCCGCTCGAGGTGCTGGTGAACAACACCAGATGGGGAGGCAAGTCGGTCCACAAGCAAGCTCCCTTCACGGCGCAAGGGGTCCGACCTGACTTCACCCCGGTGATGAACTCGGATGGCTCGACGACCTACTACTCCGAGCTTCCCAAGGAGGGGCAGACCGAGCTTTGGGAGATCATCAACCTGACGGCCGACGCGCACCCGATCCACCTGCATCTGGTGCAGTTCCAGCTGATGAACCGGCAGAAGATCAACCTCAACAAGTACCAACGGACCTACGACGCCCTGTTCCCGGCGAGCAACGCCGTCAATCCACTCACCGCGCAGCCCTATCCGGGAGGCGTGTTCATCGGCGGATACGGTCCGCCGCTGCCCTGCACGACCCCCAATGCGGATCTCGCGGTCGGCGGCAATCCGGCGATCACGCCCTTCCTGCAGGGCCTGGTCCTGCCGCCGGCGCCGCGCGAGGCCGGGTGGAAGGACACGGTGACGGTGCTGCCCGGCCAGGTGACCCGGATCATGGTGCGCTGGGCGCCGACGGACGTGGCGGCGACCACGACGCCTGCAGATGCCTACTTCCCGTTCGATCCGAACGGGGGTCACGGCTACGTCTGGCACTGCCACATCGTCGACCACGAAGACAACGAGATGATGCGACCGGACATTGTGGTTCCGAACACGAACCCGAGCGTGACCAGAACCCTGACCAAGGGCGTGAACTACTGACGTTGTACCGGTCCCGTGACATACACCCCCCGCGCCTCCCCGCGGGGGGTGTCCCGGCCCACAGCCTTGCGGAGGTCTCGAGAGCGCGGCGATACTGGGTCCCGTTCGTCACGAGAACTTGACTTGGGATGGCGGGGGCCCCACACTGCCGGTTGCCTTCCCTCCCGATGGCAGGTCTCGGCGCGCCTGCAGAGGTACCTGCAGCGACAATCCTCCCGCCCGTCTCGAGCCTCCGATCATCCGATGCGCCTCACAAACCTCATCGCATCGCTCTGCGCTCT
The DNA here is from genome assembly GCA_003235605.1 of Planctomycetota bacterium. Next base: position 1,965 of record QJVU01000262.1, read on the forward strand.
CGGCCTTGCGAGCTCCACGTTCGCCCAGCAGGGTCCCGATGTCCTCATCCCGACCGGCAGCAACGACGGCGCCTTCGCCCTCGTCGACAAGGACAAGGACGGCAAGTACACGACGGTCGGTGAAGCCTGGGACTGGCTGCTATCTGCACAGAACACCTCGCCCCGCTACTTCATCCTGCACAACAAGCGAATCTACTTCCCCGACCCGGCACTCGACGCCATTGTCTCCGTTGCGGACACGAACCAGAACGGCAGGATCGAGTCGACGGAGCAATCCGTGTTCTGGGACGCAGCCAAGAACCTGGGTGCCTCCAACCCGGTCATGATCACCATGGACGCACAGGGCTGGATGTGGTCCTGCGTCAACAGTGGCTCCGCCCCGGGAATCTACAGGCACAAGGACCTGAACGACGACGGGGATGCCGAGGATGTCGGGGAGACCATCGCAGTGCTCACCGAGAAGATGGCCAAGGTCCCCGTCTACAACACTCCGGCCACCACCGGCAGTCCACCAGTTCCTCCGCTGCAGGCCATGACCGGCGTCGACTTCATTCAGTACGACCCGACCTGGGGCAAGGGCCGGTTCCTCATCGAGGACGAGGCAGTCGACCAGACCATCGCGCTCGAAGACAAGAACCAGGACGGGGACTTCAACGACGCCGGCGAGGTGTACCTGTTCTGTGCTCTCGACAACGCCGGCTCGCTGGTCAAGGACGTCAACCCCGACGTCTCCACCAACAAGCTGCCGTCCGCAAACGAGATCCGCGGCATCATCATCGACACTACGACGAAGACCTACTACCTGATGAGCTCCGAGACGACCGCGACCGACCCGGATGCGGCGATCGTCTTCCGCGGCCTCGACAAGAACAACGATGGGGACATCAACGACGCCGGGGAGGTCACCGTCTTCTGGGACGGAAGTCTGGACTCCTCGGGCGCGGTGAAGGCCTACAATTTCATAGTCGGCATGGAGATCGACGCTTCCGGGCGGCTCTTGGTCTGTGCGGAGCTGGATGGGGACCCCGATAGCGAAGAGCTCATCCTGGTGGAGGACAAGAACAAGGACGGGGACGCGAACGACGCCGGCGAGACCACGGTGCTGTGGCACCTGGGATCCGATGGGACCCACTACCGGCCCGCGCTCCTACCGCCCGGCACCCTCAGCACTCTGACCGGGGTGACCACCCTGGCCCAGGCCAACTACTACGGCTTGGCTTCGTGCAGAAGCTCGTTGCCAGGCAATCACAACATCCAGTACGGCTCCGCCCAGAACGGTGGCGCGAGCAAGCCTCCGGTGGTCGGCAACACCCGGTGGACGATCCGCACATGGGGCGCCGCGAGCTCGGCGCTTGCTGCCTACGGCATCGGCCTGAGGAAGTTCGCTACGGGCACGCCGATGGACGTCAAGCAGACCTGCCGTATCTATGGCTCGTTGGACGTGATCACGCTGTACTTCACCACGAACGTGAACGGCGAGTTCGATCTGAGGCTGGGCATCCCGAACCGCAGTTCGCTGCTCGGTCTGTGGACCTACTGGCAGTCCATCGTCGTCGATCCGAATGCCCCTTCTGGGCTAGGCATCACCTTGTCGAATGGGCTCGAGCTTCGGATCGGCGACTGGAGCATGACGAAGTAGGCCCCGTAGGCCGCCGACCTCACCGATGCAGATTACTGGCCGATGCGGAGGCGGCCGTAGTTGGTCGCGCTGGTCCCGAAGCCGTTCGCGTTGCTGTCCCAGGGGAATGCCTGGGTGTAGACCTTCGAGCAGTCCAAGCCTGAGTCGTTCGGGACCACGAACTTCTGGGAGAAGGTGCCCATGGACGTCAGCTTCTGCAGGAGGATGAAGTCCAGGGTGGGGTAGACCTGACAACTGGCGGTACCCGGGAGGAGCACCGGTGTCGCCACCCGCTTCAGCCCGAAGACCAGGAACACGTTGGCGTTGCTGGGCCCTCCGGCGATGTCGAGCGAGAACGAGCCATTGAGCTTGGGCAGACCTGTGAAACCAAGGGTCGGGATGGTGTTGTTGCTGCCGGGGCAACCCAGCCCATACACGTTCGCCATTGCGGTTCTGTAGCAGATCTCGACGTCCACACCAGCGCTGCTGCTCGTCGTGCCCGTCGTGGGCTCCACCGGCGGGGAACCCCAACGATAGTTGTAGAGACGCTGGCGGCCCTGGTTGCGGAACCCCTGACTGCCGCTGTAGCCCGGACGGAGGTAGGCACCGGTGACGGTGATCTCGATCACCAGGTGACCCAGCTGAGGGATGTAGACGAAGCCGTCCTGCAGGCCAATGGGGTTGAACTTGTCCTGCACATGAGGCCACTCGTAGTTCTTGACGTCCAGGACCGTCTTGGCGTTGCTGAGGTTGGCCGAGAACGTGGTGCTGAGGGTCGTGCCCGACAGGGCGAAGTAGCCGAGTCGAATCCGGATGCTGTCGAAGTGGCGGGTGCCGGTGCCGGCGGGACCGAAGCCCAACTCGCAGATGTTGCCGGCGCTGCTGCCCAGCTCTGAGTTCAGGACCAGGATCTGGTATTTCTGGTTGCCCCAGGTGGAGAGGCCTGATTGGGTGCTACCGAACGGGATCACGTTCGATCCGCTCATGTTGCCGTTGGGAATCTGGTAGCAGGCGCTTTGTGCAACTAGGGATGCCGCACCCAGGGACAGGACGATCAGGGTGTGCCGTAGCATGGATTGCTCCTTGAGACGAAGGTGTGGAGAGGAGACGCGGGTGTGGAGAAGGCTCGATCATAGCCAGCCCGTGTTGTCTCTGCCAGGGCTACGCCTTGCCGATGAGCCGGTCCAGGAACCGACGCCGCCGAGTCGCGAGCGGCGCCACGACCTGGGCGATCCTGCGCAACCAAGCGAGGGAGTCGCCATGCAGCAGCCTCTCTAGCTTCTCGATCTCGCCGCGGTACTCGATCTCCTTGTCGTAGAGATGCCGCATCCACTGGTTCCGGCTCGAGATCATGTCGCGGAGCCTCTGGCAGTCACCCTCCGACAATGTCACGCCCGGAGCGAGATGCTCAGGCAACGGCGCGTGCACGTAGAACGTGCCGTGGGGCGCCACGGTCTCCTCGGCCGGCCGCAGTTTCGTGTAGAGGTAGATGGCAAAGGATCTCCGGCAACGGAGCTTCCCGTTCTCGCCGGCCTCGATGGGCTGAAAGCCATGCCATGAGCGCTCGTTGGTTTCGAACAGCACGCAGCGGTTCATGACGGGCGACACCGTCTTGATGGTGTCCTCCTCAGGCACCCACGGGTTGGAGTGCAGTTGGATGGCGCCCCCCCAGCGCTCCTCCCAATGCTCGTTGAGATAGAGGATCAGGTTCAAACGTCGGTGGTCGCGGGTCACCGGGTGGTAGTTGAAGTCCACGTGGGGGTCGAGCCCCTGTCCGCTGCGGTTCTCGTGGGTCCCACCTCCGATGTAGTCGGGGTCGTAGCGAAGGTCGCGAATGCCGGTGATCCTCTCGATCA
>QJVU01000453.1 GCA_003235605.1 Planctomycetota bacterium
CCCTCTTTCGTACCCTCGGGTTCATGACCCATGAACCGCTCTGAGAGCTTGAGAGCATCTGAGCGCCAGGTCGGCGTGATCTCGCGGCACGTGCCGGCCACCGAAGAGTACGCCGAGAGCACGACCTCACGGACCACCATCCCACCTCCCACCACTCCCCCACTTGACGTGCTCCCCGAACACACCATCGCCCCCAGGCTGTCAACCCAGGAGCGATCATGTTCGCTGATCATCTCAGCACTGGTGGAGTGCCGAACGCTGGTCATGACCGATCTGGTTACGAAGTGAGTTTCGACCGGGGGGCTGACCCGGTACTCAAGCACGCTGGCTACGACGTTGACCTGTCCACACTGGTGTAGCTGACGGATCTGGAGCGGGTAACATAGACTGCAGGCGCACAAACCTTCGTGACACCCAGCAGGGTGCTCGTCCAAGAGACGCCACTTTGGCAACGATGAAAAAGAACACATCGATCTCGGTGCGTCCGATCCAGTCCGCTGACTCATCCGCTTGGCTGGAGCTGCGTCTGGCGCTTTGGCCGGAGGGGTCGCGCGACGAACACGCGCGCGAGATCGAGCGCTTCTTCGCAGGTGACTTTCCCCGATCACCCTGGGCCGTGTTTCTTGCGGTGGATGGCGACGGTCGCGTTCTCGGTTTGGCCGAGCTGTCCGTTCGGCCGTATGCCGAAGGTTGCCGGAGCAACCGTGTCGGCTACCTGGAAGGTTGGTACGTGCGGCCGGAGGCGCGAGGCCGCGGCGTGGGGCAGACGCTCGTGGACGCGGCCGAGGATTGGGCCCGCTCACTGGGGTGTGACGAGTTTGCATCGGACGCAGACCCGGAAAACAAGGTCAGTGCGAAGGCTCACCTCGCACTCGGCTTCGAAGACGCCGGACACGTCCGCTGCTTTCGTAAGGATCTATAGAACGCGGCAGTTGTGTTTTCAATTTCATGCAGTGGTCCAGGGGTTCTTGGCGACCTGGAAGCCTTCCGGACCGATTGCTACGATACTCTGCGATTCAAATCCGCCTCATCCCTCACTCCGGACCGCCAAACAGACCATGGACCGTACACGCGCTCTCGCCCTGTCCCTCGTCGCCCTGATGGCAAGCCCTGCTGCTGCGCAGCTCCTTGGCACCATAGAAGCCAACACGACCCAGAAGGACTATGTCCGCTGCATGCAGGCCAGCGACGACGGCCTGGTCCTGACCGCCGATGGGACGATGTGGGCGCTGGTCTTCGAGCGGATCACTTCGAACCCTCCGGGCTACATCGAGCTGCGTTACTCCACCGACCAGGGCGCCCAGTGGATCGACAACAACTACCAGGTCCACGGTGGCAAGATCAACTGTTCCAGCCTGGCCAGTATGAGCCTGGCGCGGAACGGCAAGCTCATCCACCTTCTCTGGTCGGCCCAGACAGGCAAGGCCGGCGCTGGCCAGTACCTCAGTGCCTACTACCAGGCCTTCGACGTCACCAAGAAGGCCTTTGTCGGCAACCCGGAGCTGATCGCCGACGGTTATGGCGCCAACAACCAGTTCTATGGCTTCGGCATCGCCGAGACCGGTGAGGGAGACTTGGTGGCCTTGATCACCAGCCACCGTTCCGGCGGGCTTGGCCTGGGTGCATGGTCCTGTGGCCTGTGGATCAAGAAGAAGGGCGCAACCACCTGGCCCACGAACGGCATCCAAGTCAACACCGGCAGCGGCACCTACCCGAGCATCGAGGTCATCGGTGAGAAGGTGCACCTCACCATGCGCGACACTACCGGCGGCTATGGCCCCATCTACCGTCGCTATGATGTCAAGGCCGGCAAGTTCGACATCCCGGTCACGTGGTGCTGGCCCTCGAGCCAGGGCACCGTCGTCGGCGCCGGCAACGTCTATGCCTTCGTCATCGATGTAAACGGTGGCAAGTGGCTGCTGTGGCCCGAAGGGCCACAGAGCGGCAACAAGAACGCGGCCCTCAACCTCAGCTATGCTGCCCCCGGGAAGGGGGATGCCCAGAACGACTGGGTCAAGAACGAGCTCTTCAAGGACTCCAAGATCATCGGCGGCAACAGCCAGGAGCGCTTCTACGGCCTGGCTCGGGCCATCGGCAACCAGGTCCTGGTCTTCTATTCGAAGCCGTCCGAGAGCTTCAACAACCTCTACTACGAGATCTGGAGCAACGGCAAGTCGCTGCTCCCAACGCCCATTACGTTGTCTTCCACAACGATCACCAACCGCTTCGAGTGGGTGGCAGGAGTGCGCCGCCGCGACAACGGGCATTCCCCCATGGTCTTCACCTGGGGCATGCGCACGGCGGGAACCAACTCGGGCCAGGTTGACATCTGGCGCATCGGCAGCCGGGGCTTCTACACCATCTATGGCAGTGGCTGCCAGGGGAACCTGGGCGGCGAGCCCCAGGTCACCGCCAACGCCCTACCAACGCAGGGCAGCACCAACACGATCACCTGGTCTGGTCTGGCCAACAACTCCATTTCCTGGCTTGGCATCGGCCTCAACGCGGTCACGCCCATCTCCATGGTCAACTTCGGAGCTCCCATCTGCACCCTCGACACCGACCTGTTGGTGGCGGTCCTCGGAGGCTCCACCACATCGACCGGCACCTTCGTCTTCAGTGCCAACGTACCGAGCTCACCGAATCTGGCCGGCGCCGGCGTGCAATTCCAGGTGTTGACGGCAGCTACCGGGTCCCCGGGTGGCGTGATTTCCACGCCGGCCGTGGCCTGGAGGTTCTAGCCAGGGCTTGGAACAAGGTCCTGATCGAGACCTGATCGAGCCGGTCTCCGAGGAAGGCTCTTGATCTGCCGGAGCGGCACAGCCCGGATGCGCGCGACGGCCGGCGCGTCCGCGAGCCGTGCGGGGCGGATAGTGAGCATCTGGCCAGTCTAGCGCAGTCAGTGTTGACACGGAAAGGCCGGGCAACCCCTGGCCCAAGCGGATACCGACAGCCGCGGGGGACCTCTTCCGCTGACACGCTATCATGCCCGGATGGTACAGCGGACCGCGGCCGTTCTCGCCCTGCTCCTCGCGACGGCCGTACCCGCGCAGGACGCGAAGTCGGTCGCGAACGCAAGAGAACTCGCGGCGCTGGCGGCGAACGCGAAGACCGTCACTCTACGCGGCTTCCCGGTCGACGCACTCGAGTCCCTCGCACGCTTCGAATCGCTGGAGGTCTTGCACGTCCACTGCAGTTCGTTCTTCGAGGACGAGCACACTCGGGCACTCACGGACCTCGCCAACCTGCGGACACTGCGAATCGAACGAGCCCGACTCTCGCGCAAGGGACTGACGCGACTCGCGCGTTTCCCTCGACTCGAGGCATTCGAACTGTTCAACGAGGCCGGGTCACCGGACGACTACCAAGCGCTCACGGAGTTCGTCGCGCTGCGCCGACTCCGGCTTCGCGACGATTTCTCCGGCGAGCGGCGGAAGATCCTCGACACGCTGTCGAAACTGTCGCGACTGACGCACCTGAGCCTCCGCGACAGCGGGACGCTGGACAGCGCAGGCGCGAAACGCCTCGTTGGCCTGACGGGACTCGAATCGCTCGACCTCTCGGGCTGCAACGGCCTGTCCCGCGTCTCGGGCATCCTCGTTCGGGACCCTCGGTTCAACGGCGTCGGTATCGACGACGATGCCCTGCTCGCTCTCGCAACACTCACGCAACTGCACGAACTCGGGTTGGCCAACTGCCACGCCATCACCGCCAAGGGAATCGCGGCGGTGCGGGGCATGAAGCAGCTCCACCTGCTGGACGTGAACGGATGCACGGGGATCGCGGAGTTCGGGGCCGAGCTCCTGCCGGCGTCGCTTCGCGAACTCCGCGCGCACGGCACCTCCATCTCCGGCGAGGCACTTACCCGTCTCGAACACCTGGAGCGGGTCGATTTCTCCTGGGCGACGAAGTTCGCGGACGAGGACCTGGCCGTACTGAGGGGCCGACCGCTGCGCATCGTCGACCTCACCTACTGCAAGGCGCTCAGCCCGACGGCGCTGGAGACGATCTCGACGTGGAAGAGGCTCGAGCACCTCGACCTGTTCGGCATGCGCTGGCTCCGCGATGGGCACCTCGCCACGCTCGCGAAGGTCGGCACGCTCCGTCACCTCGCCGTCGGCGGCAACCTGGAGTACACGGATGCGGGCCTGGCGCAGCTCGCGAATCTGAAGGAGCTCGAGTTCCTGGACGTGCGGGCGTGCAAGAAGCTCACCACTGAAGGCTTCGGCAAGCTGCGCGGGTTGCCACTGCGCCTGATCCTCCTGAGCTCCTGTCCCAGGATCGATGCGGACGTCGTGCAGGCCTGGTTCCCGAAAGCGCGATTGCGCTGACGTGAGCCTCTGGCCCGGTGCCGATCTAGCCGATCTAGCTCAGCTAATCTAGTTCTGGGCGGCGGCCTCCGGCACGCGTAGATCCCGAGACCTGGCGTTCTCCAGACGGCTGGCGATGTCGGGCCAGTTCCAGACGTTCCAGATCGCCTCGAGGTAGTCCGACTTGCGGTTCTCGTACTGGAGGTAGTAGGCATGCTCCCAGGCATCGAGCACCATGATCGGTTCTGCGCCCTGGATCAGATGCGTATGGTGATCGTGGACCTGGAGGATCGCCAATCTGTTGCCGACCGGCTCCCAGCAGAGCGCGGCCCAGCCGGAGCCCATGATCGAACCCGCCGTCTCGATCATCTCGCGGCGGAAGCGCCTGAAGCCACCGAAGTCCTTGCGGAACTGCTCGGCAAGCTCTCCGGTCGGTTCGCATCCCCCCTCCGGAGAAAGGTTGTTCCAGAACAGCGCATGCAGAATGTGGCCGGACAGGTTGAACGCGAGCTGCTCTTCCAGGGCTCCGATGACCGCAACATCGTTCTGCGAACGGGCCTCCGCGAGCCGTTCGGCGGCCCGGTTGGCCTTTCTGACGTATCCCGCGTGGTGCTTGCCGTGGTGCAGCGCCATGATCCGTGCAGAGATGTGGGGCTCCAGGGCGCTGAAGTCGTAGGGAAGATCGGGAAGGGTGTAGTGGGACATGGTACGCTCTCCTTGGTCTGGGTTTCAGTTTGTTGTTGCTTGCGTTCTACTTCGTTCGGTGTGTTCCGTGCCTAGCTTGCCAACGAGAACTCCGGCTCCCGCAGCGCCACCCAGCGGACGATGTCTCGGCGCCGAACCATCCCGATCAACGTGCCCTCCACGAGGACGGGGATCTGCTCGACGTCGCTGCGCACCATCTTGTCCAGCGCCTTGATCGCCTGAGCATCTGGTGACAGCGTGACGAGCTCGGCGGCGGGCGTCATGAAATCCTCTGCCTTGGCGCTCTCCCAACGGTCGCGCTCCACTCGGCGCACATCGTCCCAGCAGACCAAGCCGAGCAGGTTGCCGTTGGACTCCACCGGGAACGCACGTTGGTCGGTGGCCATGAAGACACCGTCAACGAGCTGTTGGGCCGTGAGATC
>QJVU01000029.1 GCA_003235605.1 Planctomycetota bacterium
GGGGCTTCAGGATCACGGAGTCGAAGTCCTCTGCAAAGGGAATGTCCGGAACGATCCGCAGCCGCATCGTGCCGTGCAGACCGTTCGACTGCACCTTGACGACGGAGGCGGTACCCCTTGCGTTATCCGCAATCTTCAGGACACCGTTCTCGATCGAAACACCGTTGCTGGGCAGCCCCTCGAACGTCACCTGGCCGACGTTGGGTTCCACCACCCTGCCATTGGCATCAAGGCTGCGAACAACGACCTTGTCGACGCTGCCAGCCCGGTACACGACATCGGCCGGGATGACCTGGAGCCGCACCGCCTTCCCCGCCGGGCCCGCGTCAGCCACGGCGGGTGCCGCTGCAGCCGTCACCGGGGTGGGGGTGCCGCCGAAACTGTAGAGACGGTCCGTCGTGTGGACGTAGATCCTGCCGTTGGCAATGGCTGGCGCACCCAGGCAGTTGCCCTTGAGCTGCAGCATCTGCAGGATTCTCGGGCCCTTGTCATTGGGCTCGATGATGTAGAAGGAGCCATTGTTCATCGGCACGTAGAGCTTGCCGTCCCCGTAGGCTGGAGACGCATGGATCTGATCTGGGGCCAGCTTCTCGTGCCAGAGTGGCCTGCCGGTGCCTGCATCCACGCAACAGAGTTCGCCGGAGTGCACCGTCTGGTAGATGCGGCTTCCAACCACCACGGGCGAGCTGGTGAACGCGCAGAGGTCATTCCTCCAAACCTCACGGCCGGTGCCGCGCTGGATCGCCACCATGCGACCGATCGCCGATGAGTCGAGGTTCTCCTTGCCGTGGACTGCTATGACCTTGTCCTTGTAGACAACCGGACTCATGCTGAGCCCGCCGATCGACATCTGAAACCGCCAGACAGGGTCGCCGGTCCTGGTGTCGACGCAGACCAGGTGACCGCCACCCAGACCCGCATAGAGGACGGTTCGGTCGCCCTCTCGGTCGACGACCGGAAAGCTGAAAGAGCTGTCCTTGGGCGGTCCCCCCGGCGTCGAACTCCACACCGATCTTCCAGTCTTCTTGTCGAAAGCGAAGAAACGGTCGCGGGCAGGTCCTTGGGCACCCCATGCCGAGTTCACAACGTGCACGATCGCCAGATCCTCCACGACGAGGGGCGCTCCGGTGCGTCCGTTCGGGAAAGTCAGCCGTCCGAACTCAGACATCATGGAGTGCTGCCACAACAGCCCCCCGTCAGCGGTGAAACAGCTGAGCAGGCCCGCACTGCTGAGACACAGCACGTTGCCAGTCTCCGCGTCGATGGTGGGGCTGCCGATGCTGTAGCGGTAGTAGACCACATCGCTAAGGAAGTCCGTGAAGCGGTGCTCCCAGATCCGTCTGCCCGTGCCTTCGTCCAGACAGGCCAGTATCTCCTGAAGCTCTGATCGCTCGCCTTCGTATCCGAGACAGTAGACACGGCCTCCGGCCACCACCGGTGTGCCACGCCCGGCAAGCTTGTAGGTCCAACCACTACCAAGCTCCACCCGCGCGGGGAGGTTCCTTTCGGGAGAAGTGCCATTCTGCATCGGGCCGCGCCAGCTCAGCCAGCCTTGCGTGCTCTCTTGGGCAGTGGTGCAGGCTGCCAGCGACAGACACAGCGCTGTGACAGTAGCGAGGGTCTTTGGCTTCATCATGTGTTGGTCGGCGGAGGAGGGTGGAGTATAGCCAGCAACCCGCACCCGGCAGGGTGACAATTTGCCCACTCCAATTCCATGCTGTGCCTCGCGGCCGCGATGCGGGCTGCGTATGCTGCGCCCCCCTTGCCGTAGAGCGAAGCCTCGGCGCTTATTCAAAGGCCCCTTGATGATGCAGAGACTGATCGCGGTGGCAGCCGCAGCGGTCCTCGTGCCACCCTGCGCAGCACAGGTTGTAACAACAAAGCCCTTCATCGTCACGGCGCGCAAGTGGGAGGAGCCCTGGTTCGAAGTGCCCCAGAGCATCAGCTCGATAACCGAGGATGAGATCCGGGATGCCGGTCTGGACAGCGTCAAGGAGGCCGCGCGCTACGTCCCCAACGTACTGATCACCGAGTTCTCGTCACGGCGGCTGAGCTTCCCCTTTGTTCGCGGCGTCGGCTCGGGGCAGGGCGACCCGGCGGTGGCCACGTTTGTCGACGGTGTCCCCCAGCTCCAGGTCAGCAGCACGAATCTGCCCTTGCTCGATGTAGAACGCGTCGAGTTCCTGCGGGGGCCGAGTGGGTCGCTCTACGGCCGGAACACGCTGGGCGGCGCGATCAGCATCACCACCAGGATTCCCCCCAACACTGTGCAGTACGGCGCCGACGTGACGGTCGGCAACTTCGGCCTGGAGGACTATCGGTTCTCGTTTTCCACGCCAGTCGAGAAAGACAAGCTGCTGTTCAGCGCCTCCGGACTCTACTCCAGTCGGGATGGCTACACGAAGAACGACTTCACCGGCCACGATGTCGACTTCAGGGACAGCTGGTTCGGCCGCACTCAGCTTGTGTGGATACCGGACGCAGACAACCAGGTCCGTCTCACTGTGTACGGAGAGAGCGCCCACGACGGCGGCTTCGTTCTCTCCGATCTCGGCGGACTGCGGGCACGTCCCAACCGCATCAACCAGGACTTCGAAGGTCGCGTCGACCGCGACCTGATCTCCACGGCGGTGACATGGAACCGCCATGCAGAGGGCAACGACCTTACGTCGATTACGGCGTTCCAGCACTGGGAGATCGAAGAGAAGAGCGACTTCGATTTCTCCCCCATCGACGGGATCCGGCGCGAGACCGAGGCCCACGAGACCTACTTCAGTCAGGAGCTGCGCTTGTCCTCTCCGCACGACGACGAGATCCCCATCGAGGAAGGCGTGACGCTGCGGTGGCTCATTGGCGCGAGCGGTTTCTACAGCGAGTCCTCGGACACGGCAGCCAACGACTTCCGCCCCGGCGGCGCCGGTATCCTGTTCCCCCCGGCACAGGTGGGGCGGGACAGGGCACGCGGCGACTTCGACTCGTACTCGGTGGCGGTCTTCGGGCAGGCAACCCTGACCGTTGCGGACCAGTGGGATCTGACCGGGGCACTTCGCTACGAGTACGAGTCCAAGAACGCGGACATCGACCGGACGTTCACGACTGGGGGCATGACCATACCGACATCCAGCTCGGAGCCGAGCGAGAACTTCGATGAGTGGCTGCCGCGCGCCAGCATCGCGTATCGGTGGTCCGAGGACCTGATGACCTATGTCCAGGTGGCGCGGGGTTTCAAGGCTGGCGGTTTCAACCTCACTGCACCCCCCGGAAACGAGACGTTCCGGCCCGAGAAGAGCTGGAGCTACGAGGTCGGCACAAAGGCGAGGTTCTTCAAGGACAAGCTGGACCTCACAGTCGCCTGGTTCTTCATCGACTGGGACGATATGCAGCTCAGCCAGTTCAATGCAACGACCGGTGGCTTCGTAGTCAACGCCGGCGCGTCGGACAGCACGGGGGCGGAGCTAGAGGTCACCACCAGGCCGATCGATCCCGTGGAGATCTTCGGTGGAGTCGGCGTCGTGGATACCGAGTTCAAGCGTTTTACCGACCAGTTCGGGCAGGACGTCTCCGGCGACAACCTACCGTTCGCTCCGGACTGGACAGCGAACGCGGGCTCGCAGCTCACCTTGGAAGTGGCCAAGGACCTCCACCTGTACGCACGGGCCGAGTACTTCTACGTCGGCACCTTCTACTACGACGCGGGCAACCGTGCCGGCGAGAACTACGATCTGGCCAACTTCCGCCTCGGCTGCGGCGGCAAGCAGTGGCGCGTCGATGCATGGCTGAGCAACGCGTTCGACGAGAACTACATTCCGGTGGCGTTCCAGCCCAACCCGGCCGACCCGAGCCAGTTCGTAGGCGAGAGCGCGGCGCCCCGCACTTACGGGTTCACCGTCAAGCTGACGTTCTGACTACTCTGATCACCCGCCAATACAGAACAACCTCGAGTTCGTTCGGATGAACAGGTTGTTGTGGGCGACCACGATACATGACCGGATCAGGTCGTCATCGAGGTCGTCACCCATCAGGGCACGGTGAAGGATCTTGCCGTTCTCCGTTTCCACGACAACAGCTTCACCATTGTGGTTCAGGCAATAGACCTTGCCGTCTGCCACGGTCGGGGACGCGCGCCACAGGGACTCATTCGGCATGGCAACTGACCACATGATTTCGCCGTCCTTGGCACGAACCTTCGACAAAGCAGAGCGCATGTCGCTCAGGACGTAGAAGTATCCATCACAGAACGCCGGCGTGGGCACGTCGCTCGAGACCGGGTTTCGACGTCCCGCGCTCCGCCACACCAGTGCGCTCTCGTCAGCTTTGTCTCCCTCCTTGCCACCGAGCCGGATCGCATAGGCCGGTGCCCGCTTTGGCGCGCACACCAGCGCCACGCTGCCACCCACCACGACCGTCGGCACCAACCGCCAGTCCCGCTGGCGGTGACCCTCGTTCCAAGTGCCCCAGCGCCAGAGCTCCGTGCCGGTCGCCGGGTCATGGGAGGTCAGGACATCGCCGCCGGCCAGCAGCAGTTCCTTGCGACCCTTCCCGTCGACCAGGGGAACTGCAGTCGTGTAGGACTCGAGAGACTCCCTTCTGGCCGGAGATGACCGCACATGTCTGTAGATCGACTTGCCCGTACTGGCGTCGATCGCGAGCAAGAACGACTCGATCTTCTTCCGTGGGGCAGATCCCGGTTCTTGGTCACGCCGTCCTGACCGGCGCCCGGACCTTCGGCCAACGGGCTCATCGCGTTGCAGGACCGGGAGGAATACTCGGCCGTCCCACATTGTCGGGCTGGCCGAGAAGGTCCACTGGAACGCGAAGCTGCCATAGTCCTTCTGGATGTTCCGCCGCCATAGCTCCTTGCCTTCATGGTCATAGGCCACGAGGTCGCCATTGCCAAAGAAGAAGACGACCCTCTCCCTGTCGCCGGTTGGCGACGGAGAGGCATAGTTCGACCTGGCGCGTTCACGCGCGACGACCGAGCCGCGGCCGCCGGTATAGCCACTCCCGGCGTCCTTCTTCCACAGCAAGCTGCCGTCCCTGCGGTCAAGGCACATGGCTACCAAGTGCTCCCGCTCGGTGTCCACCGAAGTCAGAAAGACGCGGTCGCCGACAACGATGGGTGTCGAGGCGGCCGGACCCGGGAGCGTGACCTTCCAACGGACCTGCTTTCTCTGGCTGAACTCGAGCGGCAGGTCCGTTGCCGTGGTCGAGCCGTTGTGGTTAGGTCCTCGCCAGTTGGGCCAGTCCTGCGCAACGCCAGGCGCGACTGCCAGCAGTGCGAAAGACAGTGACAAGGACGAACGAGCGGGGATGGTGCTCATCGTGATCTCCGAACGGGATGACCGGGCAGGGCAGTGGACTTGTCTCCCAAGACGATCCTCAGGGCATCCGTTACTTTCACCGCCTCGTCGGTGGCAGTAATGCCGGTCAGCATG
>QJVU01000596.1 GCA_003235605.1 Planctomycetota bacterium
GATGAACTTCCACTTCATGGGTGGCTCCATGGGCATGGTCGTGGGCGAGAAGGTGGCCCTCGCGGTCGAGGAAGCGATGCAGCGCAAGGTGCCGTTGATCCTGATCTGCTGCTCAGGGGGCGCGCGCATGCACGAAGGGCCGATTTCCCTGATGCAGATGGCCAAGACCTGTGCGGCGCTCTCGAAGCTGAATGCGGCCGGGGGCTTCTCGATCTCGGTGCTGACCCATCCCACCACCGGCGGCGTCACCGCGAGCTTTGCGTCGGTCTGTGACGTGCTGCTTGCCGAACCCGGTGCGCTCATTGGCTTTGCGGGGCCGCGGGTGATCGCCACCACCATCAAGAAGGAACTGCCCAAGGGCTTCCAGCGAGCAGAGTTCCTCCTGGAGAAGGGGCAGGTCGACCGCATCGTCCGGCGCGAGGATATGCGCCGGGAGCTGGCGCGCCTGGTGGCCTACGCTACCGGACAGGACGTGGCCGCCGCGTATCGACGGGCCACCGAATCCTCCGCCGACCTGACCCAGGAAGCGGCAGCGGCCACCGCCGCAGTGGAGGCCGAGAAGCAGGCCAAGACCAAGCCCAGATCACGGGCGAAGTCCGAGACCACGGCCGACGTCGACGCCAAGACCGACGCCGAGGCCGACGCCAAGAGCAAGGTGGAGACCGACGCCAAGACCACGGCAGACGGCGGGCAGAAGTCCGGATCCAAGTCCGAATCGGAGTCCGAATCGAAGTCCGAGTCCAAGACAAGAGCAAAACCGAAGGCGAAGCCGAGGGCTGGAGCCCGAGCCAAGGGGGACTGAGCTGGTCTGGAAGCCGACGCGGCCGGTGCCCCGCGGCGGCCCGGCACCACGCGTGGATGCCGACTACAAGGTGTCACCGGCGGACTTCGTGGTGGAAGAAGTAGGTGGGTACGCTCCGTGCGGGGACGGCACGCACACCTGGATGTGGGTCCAGAAGGAAGGGATCGGGACCCTCGATGCCGTGCGCCAGTTGGCGGCGGCCCTTGGCAGGCGGGAGAAGGAGTTCGGCTACGCCGGTCTCAAGGACGCCAAGGCAATCTCCCGCCAGTGGATCTCCATCGAACACGTGGACGACGGAGAGCTGGAACGGTTGCGGCTGTCCTCGGTGCAGATCCTCGACGTCCGCCGCCATCACAACAAGTTGAAGCTGGGCCACCTTGCCGGCAACCGGTTTCGCATCCTGCTGCGGGATGCCGGCATGGTGTCCGCAGCCAACGTGCTCACCAACCTGCATTTCCTGACCGTCCACGGGGCCCCCAACTACTTCGGCGAGCAGCGCTTTGGCAAGCGCGGGGCGAACCTGGACAAGGGGCTGCGGATCCTGCGCGCGGGCAACCCGAAGAGGGCCTCCCACACCATGCCGAGGCGCTTGTTCAACCTCGTGATCTCGGCCGTGCAGAGCGAGGTCTTCAACCGTGTGCTGTGCGCGAGGATCCAGACACTCGATCGGCTGCGCATGGGAGATGTGGCGTGGATCCACGGCAATGGCGCCTGCTTCCTGGTAAGGGATCTGGCTGCCGAACAGCCCCGTCATGACCGCCTGGAGATCTCCGCCACGGGACCGCTGCCGGGGCCGAAGATGCTGCGGGCGGAAGGTGAGGTTGGCGTGCTCGAGGACAAGGTTCTCGAAGAACTGGATCTCCCCTACGCGGCCTTCGGACGCATGCCCCACAAGACCCACGAGGGTGCCCGCCGGCCACTCCGGGTGCCCGTGTTGTCACCGGCGGTCGAGGTCGTGGACGACGGGCTGTGGATCGGTTTCCAGCTGCCGGCGGGATGCTACGCCACCACCGTCCTTCGGGAGCTGTTGGTGCGAACGCCGTGGTTCGGCACCACGCATCGAGAATAGGCGGGAAGGCCTGGATCGCGGAGAATCCTGCCCACTTGGAGTGGATGGCGGGGTGGCGATAACATGCGGTGTCCGCCGCCGCTTCTCGTGGCCCGTCCGAGATTGCCGTTCATGGAACCTGCTCGCGTGTGCCTGGTGTTGCTGTGCGCCGCCGGTCCAATCCTGGGGCAGACCGAGGTCGTCGAGCGCCACGAGAGCGGGAGGGTCCACCTTCGCTACACCGTGGATGCGCAGGGCAGAAGGGAGGGCCTGTTCCAGGAGTACGATGCCGAAGGTACCCTGCGAGTGGAGGCCACCTACCACCAGGACCGACTGCATGGTCGCTACCGGGCCTTTCATGCCAACGGCAAGCGCAGATTGTGGGCCAACTACCGCGACGGGAAGCTGAACGGCCGCCATACGACGTTTCGCGGAGACGGCAGGAAGCACATCGTCGCGCACTACCACGACGACTTGCTGCATGGCAAGTACGAGGCTGTCTACGCGAACGGCCAGCTCAAGGAGCGCGCGAGCTACAAGCACGCCAAGTTGCACGGGAGTTTCGAGTCGTTCTTCGAGAACGGCAGGCCTCGGATCTCCGCGACGTTCTGCGAGGGCAAGCGCCACGGGAAATACCAGGAGTTCGACGAAGACCAGACTCGCACTGTGACGGAGCACTTCCACCATGGGATCCGTCATGGCGCGTACCAGGTCCTGGAGAGGGGGAGCCTCGTCGTCGATCAGGTCTGGGAAATGGGAAGGATCCAGAAGATCCAAGGGGTCGTGGCCTATCCGGTGCCCGCAGACGACATCCGAAGGGAGCTGCGCCGGATCCTGGGACTCCCCGCCGCCGTAGAGCCGAAGACGCCTCCGGCCCCATCCCCGGCTCCGTCCCCGTTTGCAAAGACGCCGGCCACGCCCGAAGCGGCCGCCGCGGTCCAGCGCGAGCTCGACACCCCGGAAAGCGCGCTGTGCCGGCTGCAGGCCTACCGGTTCCTGTGCCGGGTGCCCTACAAGGACCTTCGCCTGGATCCCGGGTTGTGCGAGCACTGTGCCAACGGGGCGAGGCTCTGTGAACGGATCGGGAGGATTGCTCACGAGCCGGAGCGGCCCGCGGACATGGACAGTTCGGAGTACCAGCGCGGATTCATCGGCACCAAGAACAGCAATCTGGACGAGGGCAGTAGCAGTCTGGCAGCTGCTGTGGACTCCTTCATGGAAGACGCGGGTGACAACAACCTCGCCCATGTCGGCCACCGGCGGTGGTGCCTGAACCCGCCCATGCGGCGGACGGGCTTCGGCAAGTCCGGGAAGTACCATGCGATGTGGGCCCTCGACACCAGCGGTCCCGAGGTCAAGCAGGGCGAGATCTGCTATCCACCGAGCGGCTACGTACCGATCGGGTTCTTCGGACCTGACTACCTGTGGAGCGTGATGCTGATGAGCGGTCGCAAGCTCGTCCCCTCCAGGATCCGGGTACGGGTCTACGCGTTGAGCGACGACTACCTGCGCGCCGGGGACGACCTGCCGATCAAGGACCTGCGGGTGAGCGCCGAGGGCCCCGGTTCCTGCATCATCTTCCGTCCGCTGCTCCTGAAGGTGACGCCTGGACGACGCTACTGGGCAGAGATCAGCGTGGACGGCGGCAACACGACGGTGATTCGCTACCTGGTCGAGTTCATGGCGGGCGTGCGCTGACTCAGGCCCCGCGGCACTCCGCCAGCCGGCGTTCCAGGAACCGCTGCTCCGCCGAGTTGCCGGCGAGTTGCAGGGCACGGCGGTAGGCCGCGGCTGCCTCATCGAGACGTCCCAGCTGCCGCAGCAGGTCGGCTCGCGTCGAGTGGAAGTACAGGTAGTCCGCGAGGGACCCCTGGTGTCCGAGCGTGTCCACGAGCTCGAGGCCCCGCTCGGGTCCCGATACCATCGACACGGCGACGGCGTGGTTGAGAGCCACGACCGGGGAGGGGTGGATGCGCAGCAGGGCGTCGTAGAGGCCGACGATCTGCTGCCAGTCGGTGGCCTCGGTCGTTGCGGCCTCCGAGTGCAAGGCGGCGATGGCAGCCTGCAGCTGGTAGCCGCCCGGCCGAGCCATCCGCAGCGCGTCGTTCAGGAGGCTCCGTCCCTCGATGGCCTGGTCATGGTCCCAGAGCCTGCGGTCCTGCTCCTTGAGCAGGATCGTCTCCCCGGTGGGGGAGGTCCGGGCGTCCCTGCGGGAGTCGTGGAGCAGCATCAACGACAGCAGCCCCAGGGCTTCCGGCTCGTCCGGCATCAACTTCACCAGGATCCTGCCCAAGCGGATCGCTTCGGCGCAGAGCTCGTGGCGGATGAGATCGTCCCCTGCCGACGCCGAGTAGCCCTCGTTGAAGATCAGGTAGAGGACGGCCAGCACCGAGGGCACCCGCTCCGGCAGCAAGTGGTCCGGCGGCACCCGGTAGGGGATGTTCGCGGCCTTGATCTTGTTCTTGGCGCGAACCAGCCGCTGAGCGAGGGTGGCAAGGGGCACCAGGAAGGCGCGGGCGATCTCCTTGGTCTTGAGGCCCCCCAGGGTGTTGAGGGTCAGCGCCACCTGAGCCTCCTGGTTCAGCGCCGGGTGGCAGCAGGTGAAGATGAGCCGCAGGCGGTCGTCCTCCACAGAACAGTCCAGCCTTCGCTCCAGCATCAAGATCTCGTCTGCCGCCTCGGGCTCGTCGGGTCGCGCAGTTGCCTCCCGCCGGGCGCGGGCGCGCTCCCGCCGCAGGCGGTCGATGGCCTTGTGGCGGGCGGTGGTGGTGATCCAGGCACTCGGGTTGTGCGGCACGCCATCCACGGGCCAGCGCTCGAGGGCCGTTGCGACAGCGTCCTGCATGGCCTCCTCGGCGGCGTGGAAGTCGCCGAGCACCCGGATCAGGGTGGCCAGGATGCGACCGGATGCCTCACGGAAGACCTGCTCGACGGCCTGTTGGCTCAAGGTCATCGTGAGGCCGTGTCCGTCCGGGTGGCTATCCCTCCATCTCCCAGATCGGTCGCACCTCCACGCTACCGTAGGCGGCGGTGGGGATCTTGGCGGCGATGGCGATGGCCTCGTCCAGGTCCTTGGCCTCGATCAGGTAGTAGCCCCCCAGCTCTTCCTTGGTCTCTGCGAAGGGACCGTCAGTGGTCAGGATGTCGCCCTTGCGCACCCGCACGGTGGTGGCTGTGGACGTGGGTTGCAATCGCTCGGCGCCCTGGGTCTTGGGCGCGACGTCTTGGGAGAACTTGCCATAGGCCGCCATCAGCTGGCCCATGTCCTGCTCAGACAGCTTCTCGTAGTAGGAGGGATCGGAGTAGATCAGGAGGAGGTAGCGCATGATATGCCTTTCTTCTTGGGGTTTGGTTGCCGGCCCCGGGCCGGCCTACCTCCCCGACGACGCCGGCGGGGCGGATTCGACGAGGCCGGGGCTTTTCTTGCTCGGCAGCTCAGCGGCCTTGGGCCTTGTCGTCCTTCCAAGACTTGCGAATATGTAATCGTTACCCCGACCCCGGAGCGAGACAAGACGTTCGGGTCATGTCGTTTTCCAGCTCTGCCCAACACGGGCTCTTCCCTGCGGATCCCCGGCGTCCGTGCC
>QJVU01000121.1 GCA_003235605.1 Planctomycetota bacterium
CTCTACTAGGCTCAGGCCCGCTTTGTCCTCGGGAAGACCGCCCCGGGTTGCGGCGGGCCCGCCGGAGATCGACGCCTGCACCCGCTTCACTGCCTCCGTGGGGTTCTTGGTTTCCAGGAGCCCCAGTGCCAACAGCAAGGTCGCCGCTGCACGGTCCTTGCCTTCCAGGACCGTGTCGGAGTCGGCGAGCCACGGGGTGGCGAGCTTCACGAGCTTGTCGTGTTGGTCCGTGCCGGCCAGGCACGACAGCCACAGCAACCTCACATCCGAACGGCTCAGCTCTGCGGACGACGGCGCGGTTTTGGCGAGTGACTCCAGGGCGGCAACCACCTCGACTGCTTCCGCCCGCCGGGTCTTGGCACTCCAGGGCAGTGCCGTGCCGTCGTGGGTATCGTTGGTCCCCGTTCCGTTGCCGAAGCCAGCACTCTCCGACCCACCGGCGAGGAGCGCGAGCTCCACGCGCATCTTCTGGTAGCGGGTCCGGATCTCGTCTTTCTCGGCCTCCAGCTTCACGGTGCGGGCTTCCAGGATGCCGAGGGCACTCTTGCGGTCCTGGACCGGGACCGCGATCAAGGCTTCGCAGGCTCGGACCCACTCGATGGCGTGGCGGTCCTTGGCGGTGGCGTAGTCGATGATCCCCTGCTTCAGAAGGGGTATCTTGAAGGCGGTTTCAGGCCGGTTCTGCTCATGCACTGTGCGGATCGCACGGGCCAGGCGCTCGAACACCGCGCCGGAGTGGTTTTCGTTCTCCCTGGCCAGGAGCACCAGCCGGTCGAGAAGCACGACGAAGACCTTCTCGCTGTTCTCCGAACCCAACAGCTCGTCGATCGTCAGGTTCTCCAGCAGCAGCTTCTGCCAGGAATCGCGCTTCTCGTTGCCACGATCCCTTTCGTAGGGCAGGCGCTTGAGCTGGGTAGCGGCCTCCCGGCGCACCTCCTCTTCCCTGTCCTGGAGCAGGTTCACCAGGAACTTCACGTAGTTGTCGGCGCTCCCGATATCGGTGAGCACCTCCGGCAGCTCCAGGAGTGCCGCTTGCCGTAGGCTCAGATCCTCGCTGGAACGACCTGCAAGGATGCTCAACTCCTTCTGGACTCCGACGGGGTGGCCGTTGTTCCGGTCCGCCTTTGCCAGAGCCTTGACCGCCTCCTGGCGAAGGAGCCCATCCAGCTGGCTGTCCAGGAGAAGCGCCGAGATCGCCTGCAGCCATTCCTTGAAATCCTTGTCCCCCGGCAGCGGTGCGGTCCAGCCTGCACTCTTCAGGGTCCCCAGGGCTTCGGCCAACAGTGGAAGTCTGCTGCTGCCAGGCTGGCTGGTGTTGCCGGCACCGCCGGTGTTGCTTGCGGCGCTGTCGCTGGCAGCACGCACCCGCTTCGCCAACCGCACCACCGCCAGCCGGTTGTCCGGGGACGGGAACTGCCGCAGTCCACGGAGCGCCGCAAGAGCCACCGCCATCGACTCATGGTCGAGGGCCTTGCGCAACAGCTCCTCCTGGGCATCGCGCTCCCTGGTCTCGTTGGCCGCGATCAGGTGGCTGGTCACCTCCAGGAGTAGGGCGTAGCGGTCTGGCTGCTGGCCTGGCCTGGCAAGCTCCTTGTGCAACGCCGCCCACAGGGTCAGGCGGTCCGAGGCCTCGGCCCCACCTGCCAGCTCCACCCCTTCCCGGAGCCGATCCTGCAGCTTCACCAGGCAGGCATGCATCACCCCCAGCCTGGGAGCGAAGAGGTAGCCCTGGATCTGCTTCCAGCGGTCCGGCCGCTTGCTGGTCATGAGGATGTCCACGATCTCGGCGTAGGCCCGGCGGATCTCACCGGCGTAGCGCTCGCGCTCCCGGCTCATGTTGCGGTCCGCGTCCCGCGCTGCCTCGACCGCGATGTCCATGTAGGTCCGGTCCTTGTTGGCCGCCCACCACGCCTCGTACTCTGCCTTGGTCCGCAGATCCTGGAACGTGAGCTGTTTCAGGGCATGGACGGCGGCCACGACCAGCGCCGGGTCTTCCAGGTAGCCGGCAAGGAATGGTGCCATGCCCAGATCCCAGGAGTCGCCCAGAGCAAGCAGGGTCGCCTGCTGCAGCTTGCCGTCGGGAGTTCCCAGGAGCAGTCTGGCGCCGTCCTTGCGTTCCAACGTGGGCAGCTGCCGCAGGCAGTCCCCTGCCAGCTCCTGCAGGGGATGGGCGTTGCCCTCCACCAGGGGAACATAGAGCTGCACCACCGGTCGCATGTAGCTGCGGCGCATGCTGTCCCGCGCTTCCCCGACACCGAACACAGGATGGCGGTGGTTGGCGAAGCTGCGACGCAGCTCGTTCAGGATCAGCCGCGCCAGTTCCAGACGCCC
Organism: Planctomycetota bacterium; assembly: GCA_003235605.1. The sequence goes on from QJVU01000121.1 coordinate 2,332, forward strand.
GGCATCACCAGCATCGGCCGCGCCACCGACGCCATCCCCGCGAGCGGGGCTGTCGGCAGCACGATCCAGGGCACGGATCAATGGCTCGTGGGCGCGGGGGTTGGTCATGCTCATCAGGTTGACCACCGCGTCCTCCCGGGCCTGGCCCGTCAGCTGCAGCTTCCGGCTCCAGGCATCGATCTCCTTCTCCTGACCATCGCCGTCCTCCGCCCTCGTCACCACCGGGGTCGGCGGCGCTGGCGGCCGGTCGGGCTGCGCCTGGGCACCCCTGGCAAACGCCCCCAGTGCGACCGAGGCAAGCAACACGAGCAAGGCAGGTCGTGAGGCTGAAGACAGCCGTCGGCTCATGAACGAAACACCCCGTGGTCCGGCAGAAGCCCAGAAAAGCCCAATGGCCAAGGAGGCCGCAAACGGCGGGCCGCAGCAGGCGGGCCGCAAACGGCCATTCAGCTGGAGAGGCCCATCTTATCCATGATCGACCGCCGGCAGGCATCTACATTTGCAGAAGACGTGTCCAGCTGCATGTGAGACACGGCCGTGTAGTAGTCCCAGCGTTCGGCAAGCAGTTGCGCGATCTCGTCACGAAGCGCGAGGTCGGTGAGCGGCGCGCGTGGCGCGACCTCTTGGCGCGCCACCAGGACCGGGACCGGTGCCTGCAGGAACACCACCAACAGTGGATGTGCTGGCTCCCGGAGAGCCTCGCGGACTGTCGCCGACACCACGGCGCCGCCCCCGAGCGCCAACACCTCCCGCCTGGCGGAGGCCACGGCAGCCGGCACCACCGCTTCCTCTACCCTGCGGAACGCCGCCTCTCCCGCCCCGCGCAGATAGTCGCCGGCCGGCTGGCCTGTCGCCGCTGCCACCAGGTCGTCGGTGTCGCGGAAGGTCCATCCCAGGTCCGTGGCCAACACCCTGCCGAGGGTGGTCTTGCCTGCGGCGCGCGGCCCCACGAGCACGACCTTCTGCACCTTGCGCGCTTCGAACACCTTCTGCATGTCCGTGATGTCCTCGCTCGTATCTCGGGTCTTGTGGCGTCGATGTCCTTGCTCGGGGCCTGTGGTCGCGGGGAGTCAGGCCCCGGCCAGGAGCCTGGTCAGCACCTCTTCGGAAACTCGTCGGCCGGTGAACAGGGTGAGTTGCCGTGTCGCCTGAGCAAGAAACATGGAAAGACCCGGGACCGCGACCGCGCCCTGGGCCTTGACCTCCCGGAGCAGGCGGGTCTCCCGCGGTCGATAGACCATGTCCAGCACATGGGTACCCGGCGCGGGGCGCCACTCGGGCAGCAACCGCTGGGCCTCCTGGCCGGTGGCGTGGCCTCCCACTGGCGTGGCGTGCACCACGACCACCGGTGCCAGATCCTCGAGCAATCCCGCGTCCTGGCGGGCCAGCCGGTAGCCATGGTCCTGGGCAAACGCCCGCATGCTGTCCAGGCTGCGGGGCATCACCGTCACGTCCAGGCCCAGACGCGAGAGGGCGACGGCCGCCGCCCTGGCACCACCGCCGCCCCCAAGCACCACTGCGGAACCGCGGGTGTGGGAGAAGCCGGCTCCCGCGAGCGCACCCTGAACTCCCGCGATGTCGGTGTTGTGGCCCATGATCTGGCCGTGGGCATGGAAGGTGATCGTGTTCACCACTCCTGCCGCCTGGGAGTCCGCATCCAGCTGGTGACACAGGCCGGCCGCGGCTGCCTTGTGGGGCGCGGTCACCGCCAAGCCCCGCAGCGTCGAGGCAGGCAACATGCCCAGCACCTCCCGGGGCCGGGCCGTCTCGAAGGGCAGGAAGATGCCGTCGTGCTCCAGGAGACGAAAGGCGCGGTTGTGAAGGTAGGGGCTCAGGGAGCCTGACAACGGATTGCCGAGGATCCCGTAGAGGGCGGTGGAACGCGAGATCCGCCGCACATCGTAGAGTCCGCAGATGTCCTCCACTGCCGGCTGCCCGGGAACTCCCAGACCCGGTGCGGGGCAGCCGTAGACCAGCGGCGCGCCGAGGAGCACGGCCAGGATCCGCGTGGGCCAGGCGGCGGCGCCCAAGGCGAACGCCACCGTCGGCTGAGCCTGGGGGTCGGTCCCCTGCAGCAACTCCACTACGGGGGCAGCGTCGGCGAGGTCGTGGGCCGTGACCACGATCTTGGCGATGGCCCCCGTCGCCAGGAGGCGTTCCTGCAATGCTGCCAGGTCGCCGGTCACGCCCGTTAGGTTGTGATGGGACCGCAGGTAGAGCTTGAGGCGTCCGGTGCGCGGCGGCGTCCACTCCTCCCACTCCTCCAGGTCCAGGCCCTGGGCCCCGGCCGCGAGCCAGGCCTCCAGCAACTCCCGCCGCTCCCTGGCGGCACCTGCGAAGGTGCCGCCGTCGCGGGGGGTCCTGCAACTCACCAGCACCGGCAGCTGGAGCCCGGAGAGCACGGTCCTTGGATCCATGCCTCCCGCTGTCGGCGGCCGCAGGTGGTCCAGGCGCAGCTCCAGCCACGTTGCCCCCGCCATTGCCGCCAGGCGCCCCTGGCGCAGGGTCTCCTCGGGGCCTTCCGCCATCACGGTGGCGACGATCTCAACCATCGCGCCCCCGGAGCACCTCCCGCAGACGGGCAGCGGCAGCTCCATCCAAGGAACCACCCTCCTCGGCCATTGCCACGGCCTTTCGAATCAGCAGGCGGTAGAGCTCCGCGAGCTCGGGATCGCGCTCTTCCAGGCGGTGCAGCTGACGCCGGATCAGCCCGGCGTCCCCGCGCGGCACCGGTCCGCTGAGGGCGGCGACGGCGCCATGCCTGGCGCAGGTCTCGAGGGCCTTCGACATCAGCGCCGCCGGCAGGCGGGCGATCTCCCGGCGGCGCCGAGGATCCTGGTCCAAGGCCCTGGCGAACAACTCCTCCAGCTGGCCACAGAGAGCAGTGAGGCCGTTGGCCGCGAGGACGCAGGCGGTGTGGTAGAGGAGCCGGTCCCCTGCATCTGCCGCCACGGCCACGGGCTCCAGGCCGGCCCTTTCCGCCAGATCTTGCAGCCGCTGCAGTGCCTTGCCGTTGCCAAGCGCCGCCACCACGGCCGGCTGGCCCGGGAGGGCGGCGTGTCCCGTGGCCGCGTCCGGCACCGGGCACAGGGGGTGCAGGGA
>QJVU01000156.1 GCA_003235605.1 Planctomycetota bacterium
AGCTCCGCCTCGAGGATCTGCTGGGGTTCCGTCGCAACCCGGTGACCCGCACGCCGCTGTTCAAGGAGTTCCGGGTCAAGCCCCTGGATGGTCACCCGACACCCGCCACCCCCTTCGTTTGGCTGGCCACCGGAGCCTCGGGCGTGGGGGTCGCCACCTCCCTCGGCCTGGCGTTGGGCGCCGCCGACCTCTATGGCGCCGATGCACCGCAGGTGCACATCGTCGAGGGAGAAGGCGGGCTCACCCCCGGCCGCGTGAGCGAGGCCATGGCAGCTGCGGGAACCGCATCCCTGGGCAACGTCACCATGCATCTGGACTGGAACCAGGCCTCCATCGACTCGGATCATGTCTGCCGCGCCGACGGCAAGCCTGGGGACTACGTGCAGTGGGATCCGGTCGAGTTGGCCTATCTCCACGACTGGAACGTGATCCTGGTGCCAGACGGGACGGACTTCCAGCAGGTCGTCGCCGCCCAACGCCGCGCCGCAGCCCTCGAGAATGGCCAGCCCACCGCCGTCGTCTACCGCACGACCAAGGGGTGGCAGTACGGCATCGAGGGCAAGGCCTCCCACGGCGCCGGCCACAAGCTCTGCTCGGCCCGGTTCTTCGAGGCGCTGGAACCGCTGGCCGACCGCCATGGAATACGGCCGCCCAGCTGCGACGAGTCGCTGGAGCTCCAGCGGTGTGACAGCGGCGGAGACACGGCCATCGTCGAGGAGTGCTTCTGGGAGGCCCTCTCGTCTCTCCGCAACGTTTTGTCCGAGCCCCAGGCCCCCATGGTGGAGGGCCTTGCGGCTCGCCTGCGAAACGCCAAGGAGCGTCTCGATCAACACCAGCGCCGGCACCGGGAGCGTGCTCCGCGAGTCGAGGCCGTGTTCGAGACCGCCCACGAGTTCTTGGACACGATGCCCCCCGAGCTGGCCCTGAAACCGGGTGCCACGACTACCCTGCGCGGCGAGCTTGGCCGAGTGCTGGAGTACCTGAACCACAAGAGCGACGGTGCGCTGCTGATCGCGGCCGCCGACCTGCTGGGCTCCACGAGCGTCCTGACCGGGGCCAAAGGCTTTGCCGAGGGGTACTACAACCGGGTGACGAACCCGGGCTCCCGCCTGCTTTCCGTCGGTGGCATTTGCGAGGATGCGATGTCCGGTGTGCTTGCGGGCCTCTCGACCTACGGCGGACACCTCGGGGCGGGGGCCTCCTACGGGGCCTTCCTTGCCGCACTGGGTCACATCGCCTCGCGGCTTCATGCCATCGGCAACCAGGCCCGCCAGGAGACCTTCGGCGATCCCTATTCGCCCTTCATCCTGGTGTGTGCCCATGCCGGCCTGAAGACCGGCGAGGATGGTCCCACCCATGCGGATCCCCAGGCCCTGCAGCTGCTGCAGGACAACTTCCCTCGCGGCACGATGATCACGCTGACCCCCTGGGACCCCCAGGAGGTGTGGCCGCTGATGGCTGCTGCCCTGGCCAGGCGGCCGGCGGTCATTGCGCCGTTTGTGACCCGGCCGTCCGAGACGGTCCTGGATCGCCAGGCTCTGGGGCTGGCCCCGGCCACCCACGCTGCCCAGGGTGTCTACGTCCTGCGCCAGGCCCGTGGCAAGGGGGACGCAGTCGTGGTGCTGCAGGGCAGCGGTGTCGCCTATGCTTTCGTCCAGGAAGCACTGCCGCTCCTGGACCGGGAAGGCATCGACCTCACCGCCTACTACGTGGCCAGCACCGAGTTGTTCGAGCTCCTGCCAGCCGCCGAACAGGAACGCATCTTCCCGGAGGAGCATGCCCGCATCGCCATGGGCATCACTGGCCTGACACTGCCGACGATGTACCGCTGGATCACGTCGACGCACGGCCGCTCGGCAACGCTGCACCCCTACAGGAACGGGCACTACCTCGGCAGTGGCCAGGCCGACAAGGTGCTGCTGGAAGCCGGTCTCGACGGCCGGAGCCAGTTCGAGGGGATCCGGGACTACCTGCGTGGTTAGGGTCCTGGCTTGCGGGCGATCAGCGTGGCGAACTCCTTCACCGTTCCCTCGGGGGCGGGAACACAGTCGCGCTGCCACGCCAGCACCTCCCAGGCGGGAAGAAGCTCCCGCAGCTCCTCGCGACCAAACAGGTAGTAGTTGGCAGAGCCAAACATGCTCATGAACGTCGTGCCTTCAGTCAGGACGTTGAGCACCGCGACCCCACCTGCAGCTACGTGGTCTTCGATCTCCCGCAGCAGGGACAGGGCTCGTTCCCGCGGAAAGAACATCAGCAGGCCGATGGCGATGATGGTGTCGTAGACAGCAGGGATCGCCCACGTCGTCAGGTCCACCTGGATGGCTTCGACGGAGAGGTCTTCCGAGGCCGCTGCTTGGCGCACGTGCTCGATCGCGATCGGGCTGGCGTCCACCGCCAGGACGTGGCACCCGCGCCGCGCGGCCTCCAGGCTCAGGTTGCCGAGCCCAGAGCCCAGATCCAGGACCTGTCCATGCACGTGCTGCAGGGCGAGCGACTCGAACGGGTTGAGGACGAACTCACGGTCCCGTACTTGTCGGAGGAACTGTTGGTTGAAGAAACCGACGGAGTCCTTCAAGGCATTCATGGTAGCTGTTGCTGGAGCACGGCGACCTCCTGCTTCCGAACATGAGCCCCCCTTTCCGCGACGGCGGAATCCATGGAAACTGCTCGGACGACCCGGACTGGACTCGACAGGAAGACCAGTCGGGCCTGTATCCCTCGGCCCCGTTCCACCGTCCAAGGGGCAGTGTGAGCCGGAAACGCCGGCTCCAAGACAAGGGAGCGTGAACGATGCACCTGAACGAGAGAGAACGTCTGCTGGTCGCCCTGGGCTCGGCGCTGGGGAGCAACTGTGTCCCCTGCATCGAGAGCATCCTGCCCAAGGCCAGGGCGGCACAGATCAAGGATGCGGAGCTGCATGAGGCCGTCGAGCTGGCCGAGGCGGTTCGGCGCAAGCCGGCCCGCAAGGTGCTGGAGACAGCCCGGGCCATCCTCGAGGGCAGGCCGGCGGTCGAGGACAGGGCTCCCTGCCCCCTCGAGGGACCCACCCGGTCGGAGGCATGCTGTGGCTAGCACAACCCCTCCCTTCGAGACGATAGCAAGCCAGCTCTCCGGGAAGCTCCGCGCCTACCTGGAGCGCATGGTGGGGAGCACCGAGGCCGAGGACCTCCTGCAGGAGACCCTGATCAAGATCGAGCGCGGCCTGCCCGGGTTTCGCGGCGGGTCGCGGCTCGAGACCTGGGCCTTCCGTGTCGCCACCCGGGTCGTGGCCGACCATTTCCGCAAGCCCGAGGCCCGCGCCCGCATCGTCGAGATGGAGGACGCCGAGGAGCCCGCCGACTCCGGGCCCGACATCGGCGAGCGGGTCATCCTCCGGGAGATGAGCTCCTGCATTCGCGAGGTCATCGACAGCCTTCCCGGGGACTACCGCGCCGCCCTCGTCCTCCACGACCTCCAAGGCCTCACCGCCCACGAGACGGCGGCTGTCTGCGGCTGCTCGCTGGCCACTGCCAAGATCCGCATCCACCGCGCTCGCAAGCGCCTGCAGGCGGCCCTCGAGAACGAGTGCACCTTCTACCGGGACCGTGAGGACGGGCTGCGCTGCGACCGCAAGCCGGCCGTCGACTGATGGTCTAGTTCACCGCGGCCTGCGCGCGCAGGCGCGCCCAGTTGTGGCGCACGGCCGCCATCACCTTGTCCGGCTCCAGGGTGGACCGGGTGAAGCGACCCTGGGACCGGAAGTAGCGGTGCAGGGCTGCTTCGTCCATCTCCGGCTCGATGTTGATCACCATCCGCTCGCCGTCGAACACCTCGCAAACCGGGTAGAGGCCGGATTTCACCGCCAGCCGTACCAGCTCGACCCCCTCGGAAGGCTCCGACTTCCATCCCGTCGGGCACGGGGACAGCACGTGCAGGAAACGGAAGCCCGGGAGGTCGAGGGCATGGCGCATCTTGCGAAGGGCGTCCTCCAGGTGTGCCAGCGAAACAGAAGCCACGTAGCCGACACGGTGGGCCGCCATGATCGCAACGATGTCCTTCTTCTGCAGGCTCTTGCCCAGGGGGGTGGTCGTGGTCGAGGCTCCCATGGGGGTCGCCGAGGAGCGCTGGCCGCCGGTGTTGCCGTAGATCTCGTTGTCGTAGCAGATGTAGAGGATGTCCTCGTTGCGCTCGGCGGCGGCCGAGAGCGTTGCCATGCCGATGTCGTAGGTGCCGCCGTCCCCTGCCAGACAGATGACCCGGGTGTCTTCGCCGTTCAGACGTGCGATGTGTGTCAGACCGGTGGCCACCGCCGCTGCGGCAGCGAAGGTGGAGGCCACCACCGGAGCCCCATAGGCAGAGTTGGGAAACGCACCGGGGGTGACGATGCCGCAGCAGGCGGGGATCACGATCTGCACCGGGCGCTGAGCCACGGCGTGGCTGAGCATGTTCAGGACGAGGGACATGCCACAACCGCCGCAGTTGGTGTGGCCGGGACGGAGGATCGGCTCCCGCCGGTCGCGCCCGGTCTGGACCATGCCATCGAGAACAGGCTCCGAGGTCATGACACCTCCACCATCTCGGGCATGCCGGCCGCTTCTCGTTCGCGAAGGTCCGCCAGGACCGCGGCGACGTGCTCCGGCCGGATGTCGCCACCGCCAAGGCCCAGGATGTAGTTCTGGACGATGCTGTGCTTCGGTGTGGCAGCCAGGATCTCGGAACCGAGCACGCCGCCGAGGCCAAGGCTGATGTCCCGGTCCAGGATGCCGATCCGGGCACAGCGGCCCAGCAGCGAACGCAGCATCGCCACCGGGAACGGCCGGAACATGCGCACTCGAACGGCACCCACGCGCAGGCCGCCGGCGCGGGCCTCGTCCACGACCGCCCTTACCGTGCTGGCGGTGGTCCCCATCGAGACGAGGCAGACCTCGGCGTCGCTCATCTGGTAGGGCACCACCGGATCTGCCGGACGGCGGCCAAAGATCTCCTGGAAGGCATCCTGACATTCGGGGTAGACGTCGAATACCTGCGCCATGGCGGCTTGGTGCTGCGAGCGGTGGGCTTCGGTCTCGTGGGGAAAGTCCAGGCCGCCGATGGTCACCGGCTTATCGGCAAGCCGGTGTGGCAGCTCCAGCGGCGGCAGGAACCGGTCTACCAGTTCCTGATCCGGGACATCGGTCTGCACCATCGTGTGGGAGAGCACGAACGCGTCCTGGCAGACCAGGACCGGCAACAGCAGGCGGCGGTCTTCGCCCAGGCGGTAGGCCAGCAGGATGCTGTCCAACACCTCCTGGTTGTCTTCGCAGTAGAGCTGGATCCAGCCCGTATCCCGCAACATCAGCGTATCGCCGTGGTCGACCCAGATGTTCCATGGCGGACCCAGGGTGCGGTTCACTGCCATCATCACGATCGGCAGCCGGTAGAACGCGGCGGCATAGACGTTCTCGACCATG
>QJVU01000664.1 GCA_003235605.1 Planctomycetota bacterium
CAGCCTCGTGCTGGAAGGCCGCGGTGTCCCTGCGGCGGCATCCGTGGCGTGGGCCTTCAGCGCGTGCTTGGCCACGACCCTGCACAGGAGGTCCTCGAACCAATGGGCACAGAAGGTGCGGATCCGCTCCACGCAGTGGACGAGGTTGCCGTCCTGATCCAGGAAGATCACTGCCGGCTCCACGAAGTCCAGCGGCTTGAGCTTGAACCTGAGGGCCATGGGCTCGTCATAGACCATGCGCAGGGGGACGAAGCCGGCGCGGATCGCCTGTTGCACATCGGGATCGGCGAAGAGGACGTGTTGGGCGTAGATGTCCAGGATCGGTGCCCGGTACATCTGGCTGCCGGGGCCGTGGGGCCGCGGGCTGCCCGGAACGTCGTACGGGACCAGCACCCGGTAGACGTACCACATCACGAGCTTGTCTTCCTTCCTGGCCCGCGCCAGCGCTTCGTCGAGGAGTTTCTGGCGGTCCACCTTGATCGGCACCGTCCTCCGGCCCCTGCCCCTGCCGTCCACGAACACCTGGGGGTCCCGGATCCAGTCCAGGCCCTGGTCGAGACCGATCTCCACCCACGGAGCCGTGGGCTGCGGGCGCTGGGCTCGAGCTCCCGGCTGCTTTGGGGCCTGCGCGCCGGCAGCGACAACCAGGAGTCCGAGACAGCAGACGACGGAGGGGATGGATCGGGGGTGCATGGTTCTTCTCCGGTGGGGGGAAGACCTCTTTTATCCGTTCTCCGTCAGGTGCGGCAGGTCGGACTTCAACATCATGGCCAACCGCTTCAGGCTCTCGAGCCTGCCCATGACGATGAGTTGGGAGTCCTCGGATATCACCACATCGGGCCTCGCCAGGGCACGCTGCTCGCGGCCGTCCTTGGTCTTCTCCACCAGGATCAGCGGCAGGATCCCCTCGGGCAGATCCAGGGATCCGATGGCGCGCCCCACGAGGTGGGCCGGCATCGCGAACTTGTCCAGGTCGGTGGCGCTGGGCAGCTCGACGTGGGCGTCCTCCCGCCCGTCGCGGGTGCGGAATCGGGTCCGCAGCCGGCGCTTGCCCAGGACCTCGTCGCTCAAGCAGGCCATCACGTCGCGACGGGTCACGCGGCCCCTCAGGGTCGGCGTGTCTCCTTCGCTCACTACCGCCAGCTCGTCCAGGTCCGGGTCATCGAACCGGTGCAGGATCGAAGCCAGGGTCTCGTCCGGCGTCACCGTCACCGCCTTGCGCGTCAGGTCCGCCGCGATCACCACCGATCCCAGGCTGGGGTCGTTGATGAAGTACTTGACGTCGTGCAGATGGATGCGGCCGGTCAGCGTGAACATGGGATCGACCACGTAGATGGTGTCCCGTCGTGTGGAACTGAACAGGTCCATGACGCGCTCGAAGCTCTCGGTCTGGTGCACGCGCACCGCATCCGTACGCATGATGTCACGCACGTAGTTCGTGGCCATGACCAGCTCCTCCACGCCCGCTGCCTGGGCGAGTCCGTGCTCCCGCAGCCGCGCGGTGTAGTAGGAATCGGCCGCCAGGTAGCGCGCGGTCAGGCTGGCGATGATGCTGCACAACATCACCGGCAGGATGATGTTGTAGTCGAGGGTCAACTCGAAGATCAGCATGATCGCGGTGATGGGGGCGTGGGTGGTCGCCGCGCAGATGCCCGCCATGCCCACCAGCGTCAGCGCTCCCTTCGCGCCTTCTCCCACCTCGGTGATGAGGTTGAGGCCGTAGGCAAAAAAGGCCCCGAAGGAGGCACCAACCACCAGGGTTGGTGTGAACACGCCACCAAGGGCGCCGGATCCCACGGTGCACGAGGTGGCTGCCAGCTTCAGGCACAGGATGGCCAGCAGCATCGGCATGGGGTTCAGGGCGTCGTTCTTCACGAGGTTGCCGGTGATGAGGTGGACGGCCTCGTAGCCATTACCCCACACCTCCGGATACCAGACCCCGATGCCGCCCACGAGGAGGCCACCCAAGGCCATCGAGACCGGGACAGGAGCAGGGACCCTCCGGAACAGCTTGCGCCCCCAGTCCAGGGCCGTGCTGAACAGGATGCCGCCAACGCCGCAGAACACCCCGAGGAGGATCGCGGAGAAGATGAGGGGGGTGTTGTCGAACAGCAGCTGGATCTCCTCCGGGTCCGCCTGATAGATCGGCTGGTACTCGGTGCCCACCAGGGTCTTGGTCACGATCGTGGAGATCACCGACGAGACCACCAGCGGCGCGAAGATCTCCATGGCGAAGCTGCCGAGGATCACCTCCATCACGAAGATCGCGCCGGCTATTGGAGCGTTGTAGGAGCTGGCCATTCCGGCGGCCACCCCGCAGGCCACCAGCACCACACGGTCGCGCGAGCCCTCCTTGAGAAGGCCGCCAAAGATGGAGGCGAACGTGGTGCTGACCTGGGTGATGGCGCCTTCCCGCCCCAGGCTGCCGCCCGATGCCAGGGAGCACGTCGACGACAGGATCTGGACCAGGGAACGGAGAGGTTGGATCTTGCTCCGCCGGGTCTGGACCATCTCGATGTAGGCGGCGATCCCGAACGGCGACGGTCTCTTCACCACGATCAGGAGCAGCAGGCCTGCCAACAGGCCGCCTACACCCGGGATCACCACCCGCCAGAGCGGGCTCAGGGTGCCCGCTGCCTTGACGATGTTGTCTGTCGCGGCAACGGCGATGTCCTTGCCGGCGGGGGGTCCCATGGCGAGCGCCTGCAGGTATTGAAGCGCTTGCCGAAACCCCCATCCTCCCAGTCCCCCGAGGGCACCGACAAGCGCGGCCAGGAGGAAGATGCCGGACGCTTCGAGCCGGAGCCGTTGGGCTTTCGCCATTCGGACAGAGTTTGAACGCCGCGGCGTTGGCGTCAACTATTCGTTGGGCCCGGGGTCCAGCAACGTCCCGCCGCAGCAGGAATCGATGCCCGGCGACCCCTGGTCCGCGTCGCAGTGCGCATGGCCCTTGTGGGCGGTGTCGGAGCCGTGGGCCCGGACGATGCTCCGGCAGACGCCCTCCACCGTCTCGCCGATCCGCACCGTCGCCTGCGCATCGGTGTCGAGGGCTTCACCGTGTGCGTTGGTGAGGATGCGCACCTCGGGCGTGCCCGCGGTCGGTCCCGTGGCCACCACCAGACCCCTCTCGCCGGTGTTCAACGTGACCTTGGTGCCGGGTGGGTGGGTCCCCATGACTTGGATGAAGAAGCGCAGCCACTCGGGATCGAAGCCGCCCGTCATCCGCCGCATGACGACGTAGGCCTCCACGGGCTCCAGCGCCCGCTTGTAGGGTCTCACCGCCGTCAGGGCCTCGAACACATCGCACACCCGCACCAGCCGGCTGACGCCGCTGGGCGAGAACGGCAGGGCGGGGACGGGGTAGCCGCCTGCACCGGGCAGCATGTGGTGACAGAACGCAGCACCGATGGCGCTGGGGTCCAGGTCCCTCTGCTCGAGCAGGATCTCGGCCCCGAGTCGCGGGTGCTTCGCCATGATCCCTCGCTCCTCGTCGTTGAGTGGACCCCGCTTGAACAGCACCTCCTGCGGGATGCGCGACTTGCCGATGTCATGGAGCAGGGCGGCGGTTCCAACGCGCACCAGGTCCTTCCGCGAGATCCTGGCTGCGCCTGCGACCTGCAGGGCCAGCAACGCCACCCGCACGGAGTGTCCCACGGTGAAGCTGTCGATCTCGTCGTAGGTGGCGAGGGCCAGCAACATGCTCGGTTCCGAGGCCATCTGCTCGACGACCCTTTCCACCAACCCCTCGGCCCTTTCGATCTCCAGGACGTCACCGCGGAAAGCTGCCACGTGGCTGTCCTGCAGGACCGCGGCAAGAGACTGGTACTCGACCATGGCCCTGTCGAACGTCGATGACCTGACATGCGGATCCGTGCCGCTGACCTCATGGACCTGCAGCACCCGGATGTTCTTGATACCGTGTCGCGCCAGCGAGTGCTGCCGGTTGTGGGTCCGGAAAGCGTCCCGGTCCAAGTCCGAAAGCAGGAGCATCAGGAAGGCCAGGATCTCGCGAGGGCTCGTGTGGGCCCCGAGCTCCAGGGAGGCGATGTTGCGGCTGCCAAAGAGCTGGATGAGCCGTCCTGCCTGCAGGGTGGCACTCAGGATCGGCTTGCCGTCGTAGAAGAAACTGCAATCGCGAAGCTCGATCTTGAGGGGGTGCTCTTTCTCCAGGACGTAGAAAGCCGCCAGCTCTTGTGCGAGCCTGTGAAGTGATTGCTGGACGTGGCCGCTGGTAGGGGAGTAGAGGTCCAGGTTCACCAGGACCACGATGAGCTCCTCCGTGAAGCGGGCGACGGTGGCAAGCGAGCTCTCCTCCGTTGTGATCACGTTACGTATCCCCCAAAACAGTCGTGCGCCCCTGGCGCTCGATGGACTGGGAGGCCGCCAGGCGCAGCACGTGTAGCAGGGCGGAGGCGCCGCTGGCCGCATTGCTGTTGTGCAGTGACGACACCAGGGTCTCGAGCGTCTTCACATGCACTTCATCGTTCCAGACCTTGGTCAGGAACGCTCGGAGCTCCTTGGTGGCCCGATGACGCGTCAGGCCGGTCCCGAAGCACGAGAGGTCGGCAAGGATCCACATGCGTTCGTCATCGAGACCCGCAAGCGGGTTCGGGGGACGGATCCCCTCAGTCGCCGCGATGCTTGCCACGCACTCGTCGATCTCGTCCTGGGTGATGGTCTCGCGGGCAGGTATCCGCTCCAGCTCTTGGGTGGAGGTCGCATGCAGGTCGGGGCGGATCGCGGTCATGTGCCGCAGAAAGACCTCTACCGCGGAATCAGCGAGCGCCGCGTCCAAGGTCGGGTCACCCGTGTCGAACGTATCGGGCGACAGCGTGGAGATCTTGCTCAGGTCCTGCCGGATGCGCCGTCCGGTGGCGGCCAACTGCTCCCTCAGCTGCTCCACCTGGAGCTGCAGATCGTCGACCTGCCTCTGCAGACACTTCTCCAGGTTGCTGCCGCCGGTTTCCGCCATCCCCTCTTGATCGGCTTCTCATGGGGGTGACCCTGACGGTGACGCGGCCAGGCCGTCGGAACCGGTCGAAGGCCCCTTGTCATGGTCGTCCACAGGGGGGTAGAACCCGACCTCCGAGGTGGCGTCGGCTCGGGCGTCGCGTATGATCCCGCCCCTTTTCCCCCCTTTCCGCCTGGACCAGGACATGACCAGGGTCGCCATCGTCGCCGCAGTCCGCACGCCCATCGGCAAGTTCCTGGGTGGGCTGTCACCGCTGTCCGCGGTCGAGTTGGGGGTGGCCGCTGCCCAGGGCGCGCTGGCTCGTGCGGGGGTGGAGGCGGGTGACGTGGAGGAGGTGATCTTCGGCCAGGCCCGGCAGCTCGGGTCGGGACCGAACCCGGCCCGACAGGTGGCCATCCGCAGCGGCTGTCCCGAGGAGGCACCAGCCT
>QJVU01000085.1 GCA_003235605.1 Planctomycetota bacterium
GGTAGGCCGGTGTTGCTCTTGCCGGCGGCACCAGTCACTACTCCACTGAAGAAGTCGCGGAACGCACGCCCGTCCTTCTCGGCTTGCGTCTGGTGCAAGATGTTACGGTCTGTCGGATCGAAGGTGCCACGGTTACCCACGGCAGACTTGATCTGCTCCGGATTGAACACGACGTAGGAATCCTGGCCCTTGTCCTCAACGGAGTTGTTGTACACCAGGCCGTCGTAGCCCAGGTCATACTCCAGCCACTGCCGGATCTGATCCATGTCGATGCCGACATCCGGGTTGTTATCGAACCCACTGAAGTTGTAACCCTGGCCGTCATGCGTGACGTTGCCTGGCCAGCGTTCCATGGCCTTCGCCTTCAGCTCTTCCGGGAGGAAGTCCATGAACGCCTTCGGATCGTAGAAGCCTGTGTCGTGCACGCGCAGGGGATTCTTCAGGCTGACGTACACAGGCAGGATGTTGTGCCCGCCGGCCTCCTCGGCGCCCAGGGGTAGCTTGGCACCCTGCTGCCTGTCAGCCTCGATAGCCGTAGCCGTGGCATTGTCTGTCGCCATGCGTGTATCGCTGAGGCGTTCGTTCGCCGCTTGCTGCGTGCCGATGTGAATGCCGATGTTGCCACGCGTGTTCTTGAACTCGGTGATGTCAGCCTGGGTGCCGTGGAACACAGCGTCCTGCACAGTGCTCCCTTCGAGGAACGATTGCAGCGGCGTACCGTCTTCAGTGAAGCGGGTCTCGTTCGGAGCCAGGGTATCGGTCTCCGGATTGAACTGTGCGCGCTGGATGGACAGCTGCCCCATAGCTTCCTGGGGAGTGATGCCTGCGCGGTTCGCCATTACCAGGGCAAAGTTGCGATGCAGCAGCGAAGACGCGCGTGCGTCCTCCGGCTTCATGCCGGTCTTCACAAGCTGCTGCTCGATGTTCGCTGCGATCTGTTCCGCCTGGGCAACGTTCTTGTCACCGTCAGCTGCAGCCTTCAGCAGGACCTCTGCCTCTGCTTCGATTTCCTTGATGCGTTCCTGGGATTTTTTGGCTTCATTGAACGTGAGCGCGTCTGGGCTGGTGCGCATGTGACCAGCGAGATCCGGGAAGAACTCGGAGTCGATCACCTTCATGACCTTGCCCAGGGCGACAACGTAGTCACCGCCGGTAGCGTTGGCCTCGGCTACCTGGTCCTTGACGCCCAGGGTATCGAGCATCTCGTCGCCCTTCTCCTGGCCCAGGCGCTGGTACACTTCGTTCACGCCTTGTGAATCGAGGTGCACGTTCTTGACATCGGCAGCGCCCTCGATGAAGTCCGCAACCATCTCGCGGTCACGGCCGAACATCTTGGTCTCGCGCACCTTCTGCGCCAGGTTCATCAGGGACTCGTGACTGTTCTCAGCCTGGGTGGCCGCGTCGAGTTCCTTCTGGATTCGCGAATGCTGAACGGCATTGATACCATCTGCGGCAGTACCTACGCTACCGATCACGCCACCGCCGAATGCGCCGGCCAGGCCAGCGTCGATGGTGTTGATGATAGCTTGCTTCAGCGTGATGTCCTGCCCGTAGATGCCAGCATCGAGGCCGTCCTGCAGGACCTGCGTGATCATTTCCTGGCCGGCTTCCGAAAGGATAGCGCCAGTGTAACGCTTGATGATTGACGACAGCGCGAGCTGCCCGCCGGAGATGGCGAAGTGCAGCGGCAGCATCTCGGGGATGGCTTCAGCTGCGGAGTAGTAGATAGCGCGATTGCTGGCCTGGTCAGGCGGCAGCTTCAGGACGTTGACGCCCTCGTCGAAGGCTTGACCGTACACGGTGCCTCCCATGACAGAGGCGCCGGCAGCCGGGCTGCGGGTGACAGCGGTGGTGACAGCAGCGATGACCAGGGGTGCACCGCTCTGGAGGAATGAGTAGACCGCCTTTTTCGCGGACAGGTCTTCGAGCTGCAGACTGCCCATGCGAGCCTGGAGAGCCTTGCGCCCTTCCTCGGCCATCTGCGCACCTGTTACACGAACCGATTCCAGGTTCTCTTTGCCGAATACCTTTTCCTTGGCGGTGTCGAGCGCACCGGACAGGATCGTAGCAGACGCCCTGGACGCCATAATCGCCGCGTCCCAGAACCCTTGTGGTTCGTGGTAGTCGTCGCGGCTGAACTCGGGAGCGATGACGGTGCCGGCACGTTGCAGTGCGCCACCGACGGATTCTTTGCCGGTCTCTACGTTGGCAGCGAGACCAGAGGAGATGATCGTGCCCCAGCCGGCAGCCTGGCGGCCAGCTTTATACAAGCCCTCCAGGTCATCCTTGGCAACGAGCGCGAAGTCGGGATCGTTCTGAATCCGCTGGAACATCGAGGGCACATCTTCCTTGATCTGCTGTTCACTGACACGAGTGAACTGCGAGTCAAGCTCGGCGTTCTTGCGGTTGTCTTTAATGACAGCCGGCGGTAGATCCAGCTGTCGTCCGAGGTTGAGATCCTTCGCGTGTTCGTCGGGACTCCACTCGGGGGTAGACTTGATCGTTTCGGAAAGTGAAGGTTGATCCGGTAGGATTCCGTTCGCTTGACCTATGGCATCAAAGTCAATCGGCATTGTAGGCTCCGTTTTATTGCGGTAGTTTTACATCTCTCAGGAGAACACCCTTCTCCAGTTGGTCGAGCACTGACTGCATGTTGCTGGTAGTCAGCTCGCCGCCCAGGTCACGTATGCGCAATGCTGCCGCGCTGGTGAACCGTGACGGCCACACTGTACCATCCTTGGTGGTGAACTCAGCTTCCGACAGCGGTGTGTCTGTGTCGATGAAACCGAGCAGCCCGTCCTTCGTCACGACCTCTGCCTTTCTAAGGTAGGTCATGTCGTTGACTGCCTTCACCATCTCCTCGCTTGTGAGATCCCTTCCCTTGTCATGTGCCATCTGGGCCAGTTTCACTGACACCTCGTTGGCATACGCAGCTTTTCCTGCATCATCCTTTTTCTTGAATCCTGCCAGGTCCACAGCTCGCTTCACCGCTTCGGCTTTTGTCACGAAGGCGCCCACCTTTGGGTCGGTCGTGATCTTGCCCAGCTTCAATGCTGTCTGCGCTTGGACCATATCATCCACGGTTTTCTTGGTGAGCAACCCACCATAAGTGCCGGGAATGTCCAGCGCCAGGAACTTCTCACGGTCAGCCTGGGTGCCGCCGGCCATTAGCGTCAGCGACTGCAGCGCATCGCGATCATCGACAGCGATACCGCCGTTCTGCTCGCGCCGCAGAATGTATTGCTGCATCGCTGCGTAGGAGCTGGATGATACAGATCCTGGGGCTGGGAGCATCCTGTTGGTAGGATTTGGATCACTGTAGATCGCCTGCCAGGAAGCGTCCTCGTTGTCCTTCTCTGCCTTGCGCTTGATCCGCTCTGCCCGTGCCGACTGGAAGTCCAGCTCCTGGCGGACCATGGTGCGGATCTCCGGGTCCACGCTCTTCAGCTCCTCATTCAGCTCAGGTGCGTCGGGACTGCCGTACTTCTGTATCAGGCCATCCGCTGTTGCGAAAGCTCGGGCTTTATCAGTATGTCCCTTGACTATGGCTTCTGCAGCGACTCGATCCTTCTCGATCATCTTGTCGCGGTTCTCGCTAAACAACTTCTGTGCGCCCCAGGGGTCCGCCTCCACGCGGCCCTTGATAGCGTTGGCGATGACAGCAGACTGGGCCTGGACCTTCATCACCGTCACTTGTTCCGGTGGCGCTCCGACGATCTCAGCCTTGTCCTCGATGTTCTCCATCATGGAGGCAAGTGCCAGGTTACCTTCCCTGGTGCCGTAATTCCTTGTTGCCTCTTCGCCGTGCATCGTCACCTGGGCGTCCAGGGTATCCACCTGCCACTGCTTCAGTCCCTTGGCGGCCTGGAGGCCACCGTATGTCTTGGCATCGCTCTCGCGCCGCGTCAGGACGTTGTGGATCAAATCCCGCTGCACCGGGTTCTCCAGCATATCCAATGCCTGGCTCTTGGCCTTTTCCAGGCGCGAGTTGTACTCCTCAAGACCGTCGTACTGCTCCTTGCCGTTCAGGTTGGCGTACTCTGTCTTGATCTGGTTAACCTGCTGCTCGTAGAAGGTGTCAGCTTCCCGAGTGCGGTTCAGGTTCTCGGTCTTCTGGAAGTCGACCGCCATCCTGCCGATGTCGCCGGCCGCCTGCTGCGTGGCCTGGCCAACGCCAGCGCCGAACGAAGTCAGACCAGGTGTGGAGATGCCGGTGTTCGTCGGCAGCCCGCGTAGGTTAGAAGTTGCGATCCGAATAGGCATTTACTTTTTCCCGAATGCGCCGGTGGAGTAGCCCGAGTATCCCAGGCTTGCAACCTGCGTGGCTCCAGTTATCAGCGATGACTTGGCCTGGTTCTTCGAGGCCGCGATGCGACTCCTCGATTCGGCCTGGCGACCGTAGTTCTCAACGCCGATGCCGTAGGCTTCACGCTGTGCGTTGTTGCGTATGGTCAGTGCCTCGATGTCACCCTGGGCAGCCACGTCGCTCTGGTACGTGAGCGCGCTGCCTGTGTTCACGTTGAACCCGCCGGCGGCCAGCTTGCTCTTTGCGGCGCCGACATCCTGTTGCGTCTGCATACGACGCAATGTCTCTTCGCGGCGGCCGCGTGACAGTGCATCTTCCTGCGCGCGCTGCGCCATGATGTCGTTGTTCTGTTGTACCTGCTTTTCGTAAGCGGCCTGGGCGTTCGCTGCGCGTGACTGCTGTACCGCGCTCGCCGCAGTGAGCGCCATGCTTACTACTAGGAAGGCTGCTGCTGGACCGCACATTGCGCTTCTCCCATTGAGAACCTGATGAACGGCCGCTTGTAGTAGCCGTAAGGTCTCATCTCATGAAGG
This sequence comes from Planctomycetota bacterium, assembly GCA_003235605.1. Next base: position 4,840 of record QJVU01000085.1, read on the forward strand.
TCGAACCCTAACCATCGCAGCCAGGCAATCGACGTTGTGTTCCTGTGGTACACGTAGTTGGAAAGTATGCCGTATTTCTCGTGCATTTCTTTCACCCATTGCCGGTTCCGTTTCAGGAAAGCTATGCCGTTCTCCTGAAGTTTGTCGGTTGCAACAAGCCAAGGCGTTCCGCCCCCTTGTATGATACCGCCTGGCTCCAGGCCGAATAGCGCGACCGGTGTACCGTTGACCAAACCTACTCGCGTTTCTGGTTGTTCTGCTGCTTTACGGAGGGCGTATCTGAACATCGGACCATGCGAGGAGGTCACTTCCTCGATGTCAGATTCCCTCATGTGCCGGATGATGTGGTTAACTTCCTCCGGCCGGGGATACCTAACTTCAACGATGGCCGTGGTCGCCATGCGCCAGTTTGCATCCGAACAGATAGGTGGCGACCCACCATGAATATTGCCGGAACCAGAACCCTTCAGCGGCCAGGATGTCTTTCAGGACGGTGGCTGCTTGCCAGGGTGTAACATCGGTTCCATCTCCCCACGCACCGTCGGCGCAC
>QJVU01000469.1 GCA_003235605.1 Planctomycetota bacterium
GACGCTGATCAAGCCCAACACGTCACCGTCTGCGCGCCAGCTTCATGCCATGGCTTACGACCCCGCCCGAAAGCGCACGGTGTTGTTCGGCGGCTGGAACGGCAATGACTACCTGGCAGACACCTGGGACTGGGACGGCAACAACTGGCTGCAGCTGCAGCCCACCGCGTCGCCGCCCAAGCGCAACAGCCACGTCATGGCATTCGACAACATCCGCAAGCGGATGGTCCTGTTCGGAGGGTGGAATGGGAAAGCCTACCTGAACGACACCTGGGAGCTGGACACGAAGACCTGGACACAGGTGCAGACGACGTCCACCCCTCCTGGTCTGCTGGAAACGGCGATGGTGTACGACGAGGCCCGCCAGCGCACGGTGGTCTTCGGCGGCCGCACCGTCAGCGGGCCGGTCGCGGATACGTGGGAGTGGGACGGCAAGGACTGGACGAAGTCCCAGCCGAAGGCCTCACCCTTGGCCCGGTCCCGCCACGCGATGGCCTACGACTCCGCCCGCCGGCGGACAGTGCTCTTCGGCGGCCTGAGCGGCGAGGGCTACATGGCGGACACGTGGGAGTGGGACGGCACGAACTGGAAGGAGATCCAGCCCAGCGCGGCGCCCGGCAAGCGCGCCCAACATGCCTTGGCCTATGACGCCCGTCGCCAGCGGATGGTGCTCTTCGGAGGGTGGGACGGACTCGGATACCTGGCAGATACCTGGGAGTTCGACGGCAACGACTGGGTGCAGGTCCGCAACGTAACCTCACCCACCGGTCGGGAACGCCACCGGATGGTGTTCGACTCCGACCGGGCGCGCGCCGTGCTCTTCGGTGGGACCCTCGGCTCGCTCTACTACAAGGAAACCTGGGAGTACGACGGACCCAGGCTGGCGCTGATGGCGGACACCTCGCTCCTGGCCATCACCGGCGGCTCGCAGAAGTTCGTCCTGGACGCCGACACGCAACACGGCGGCCGGAACTACTGGATTTTCGGTTCCTTGAGCGGCACGAACCCCGGCATTGACCTGGGACCCATGCACTTCCCCCTCAACCCCGATGCCTGGACGGATATCACCATCGCCCAGGCCAACACCTCGGTCCTGACGAACACCAGGGGGGTGCTCGACTCTTCCGGAAAGGCCGAGGCGGCTTTCAACATCCCGGCGATCCCGGACCCGAGGGTGATCGGCCTGGTGTTCCACCACGCCTACCTCGTCTACGACACCCAGAGCAACTTCCACCTGGTCAGCAACCCGGTCTCGCTGCTGCTCACAGCTCCGCAAGACCGCATCATCGAAGTGTTCACGACCGACAAGTACCTGGACAAGCCGGCCTCCTCCGGCAACTGGGGCAGCAACAAGCTCAACTTCGGCAACATCGGTGGTGACGGCGTCCTGGGCGACTTCAACCACACCAACGGCAAGAACCTCGGGGGCAACGTCTTCGAATGGAGCACCGACGGCGGCACCACGATTCCGGCGGCACAATGCCTGGACAACGCACCCCACACGATCACTGACGGGGTGTTCAACTTTCAGAGCTTTGTCGTCCCCGCCGGTGTGACGGTCCACTTCGTGGGCAAGAACCCGGTGCAGATCAACGTCTGGGGTGACATCGACATCCAGGGCAACGTCCTGCTGAACGGCGTGGACCTCAAGAAGGACGCCCACAAGGGCCAGGCCTCCAGCGGCGAGCAGGGCAGCATCGCGGGCGCCGGGGGTGGCCGCGGCGGCAAGGGCGGCGATCCGGGCGACGGCAACAGCAACAAGTCCAACTTCAATGGCCAGGACGGCGAGGATTGCCAGCTCCCCTCGGGACACGCGTACTCCGCGAACGTCGCCACCACGGGCGGTCCGGGCTCGGCGCAGTACCCCGCGGACGGCAAGAAGGCCTCGATCAAGTACACCCTGTTCGACGTCATCAGCGTCATGGCCACCCCCGGAGGTTCCGGCGGCGGCAACCTCCTGGCGGGCCAGGCCGGCAGCGCCATCTGGAAGGACAGCCAGGGCAAGCCCAACGCCACCTACAACAAGGAGATCGGACCCGCCCCCAAGGCCGGCACGGCCCTGGGCTGGGACCCCGTCAAGCCCACGACCGCCCGAAGCCTGGAGCACCACCAGGTGGGTGGCGCCGGCGGCGGCGGCGGCGGTTCGCATCCCCTCGGAGCGATCAGTTCGGGAAGCCTGTTCTACCGCGCTGGTCGCGGCGGCGGCGGCGGCGGCGGCGCGATCGCGATCCGCAGCGGCCGGCACCTGGCGATGGCCAGCGGTTCCACCCTCCAGGCGAAGGGCGGCAGCGCCTCCCCGAACCTGAGTAGCCCATTCAGCGACAACGATCCCTGTCCCGGCGGCGGTGGCGCCGGCGGCACCATCTTCTTCCAGGTAGACGGCACCACCGACATGAAGGGGACCCTGGACGTCTCCGGCGGCAAGGGCGGCCAACTGATCGACAGCCCGACCTTCTCCGACACGATCACCAACCTCGGTGGAGACGGCGGCGCCGGAGTGATCCGGATGGAGACCGTCGGCACCCTCGACAAGACCCGTCTCGGCACCACGGTCCCCGCCGCCAAGGACACCGACGTGCAGAAGCTGACGGACCAGGACCGGTTCGTGGGGGTGCGCTCCCTGTGGTACGAGGTCAACATCACCAACCCGCCGAAGTTCGTGCGCTACGAGATCCACGCCAAGGTGGACGGCCAGGACGTGACCTACAGCGATGACACCAACATCGGCAGCCTCGCCACCAAGGGCTCGACACCCCTGGTGTTCGTGGTCCAGGGCGCACAGCTGAAGAAGGACTTCAACGGTGAGGTGGAACCGATCCCCAACACCATCAAGCCCTGGCGCCGCTACGTGGGGCCGTTTGTCACCGGCCAGTCGCTTTCGGGCGACGGCGCCCACGGCTTCCGGTTCGCACTGCTCCTGGACCGCAGCTTCAGCAAGCCCGTGGAAGTCCAGCACGTGACGGTCATCTACACCCTGGAGTGAGGCACATCTGGTTCCGGACTGCGGCGTCGCATCGGCCTTGACCACCCCCATCCCCACCCTCGCCGCGATCCGGGACACCCGGCAGCGCATCGACGGCTACATCGTCGAGACGCCGGTCTGGCACTGGCGCATTCAGGAGATCCACGAAGCCGTGGGGACCGACACCCGGGTCTACCTGAAGCTGGAGCTGTTCCAGCAGACCGGCACCTTCAAGCCCCGCGGCGCCCTGCGGGTGATGCTGGACCTGGACCGAGACGTCCTGGCCCGCGGCGTCACCGCGGTCAGCGCCGGCAACCATGCCATCGCCGTGGCCTACGCCGCAAGGCGCCTGGGCACCACCGCAAAGGTGGTGATGATCGAGACCGCCAACCCGGCGCGCATCGCCGCCTGTCGCGCCTACGGCGCCGAGGTGGTGATGGCCGGCGACGCCCACGTCGCCTTCGACAGGGTGCACGAGATCGAGGCCGAGGAGGGGCGCACCTTCGTGCATCCGTTCGAGGGACCCCTCACGTCCCTGGGCACCGCCACCGTCGGGCTGGAGCTGATGGAGCAGGTGCCCGACCTGGATGCCGTGATCGTTCCCATTGGCGGCGGCGGCCTCTGCTCCGGCGTCGCCGCAGCGGTGAAGCTGATGCGCCCGAACACGAAGGTGTTCGGCGTCGAGCCCGAGGGCGCCGACACGATGCACCGCAGCTTTCAGAGCGGCAAGCCCGAGTCGATTCCCAAGGTGCACACCATCGCCGACAGCCTGGGCGCCCCCCACGCCTCGCCCTACAGCTTCGAGCTGTGCAGAACCTACGTCGACGACCTGGTGCTGATCCGCGACGACGACATGCGCCGGGCCATGGGCCTGCTGTTCCGCGGGATGAAGCTGGCCGTGGAACCCGCCGGAGCCGCCGCCACCGCGGCGCTCTGCGGCCCGCTCCTGGAACGGCTCAGGGGCAAGCGCGTGGGCGTGCTCGTCTGTGGCGCGAACATCGACCTTGGGGGCTTCGCTCGGCTGGCAGCGACATAGGATCACGCTAGAATGTGCGCCTCGCCCTCGCGCCCCACTGGGCCCTGACCTGCCCGCCGCGGACGGCAACCCGGCAGAATCCGCTTCGCGCATCGCGACGAGCCGATCGGGAACGCCTCTTTCCCAGACGGAGAACTGCCATGCCGCACCACTCGCTCCCTCTCGGGTACCTGGTCCTTGCGCTCGCCGGCGCGACCTGCCCTGCCCAACAGCCCACCCTCACTGCGGACACCAGCTTCCTGTCCATCGCCGGCGGCACGCAGAAGTTCACGCTGCAGGCCGGCAGCCAACACGGCGGACGCCCCTACTGGGTCCTTGGCTCCCTGACCGGGACCACACCCGGCATCAACCTCGGCAACCTGCACCTGCCCCTCAACCCCGACCCCTGGACGGACATCACCCTCGCCTGGGCCAACACCCCCTGGCTGACGAACACCAACGGCAAGCTGGACCCATCCGGTGGGGCCCAGGCGTTCTTCAACCTGCCCAAGCTCCCAAACACCCAGGCCATCGGTCTGGTCTTCCACCACGCCTACGTGGTCTACGACGCCCAGGGCATCTTCCACATGACCAGCAACCCGGTGTCCCTGACCCTGCGGGCCGTGGGGGCCGGCGCGATCAACGAGCTGTTCCAGGGGGACAGCCAGCTGGACAAGGCGGTGTCTGGCGGTACCTGGTTGAACGGCAGGGCGCTGCCACCCCAGGTGGGCGGCACCGGCATCCATGGCTCGTTCCAGGCCTCCACCGGGACCAGCTACGTCGACCCGGTCAGCCGCCAGACCTGGCATGTCTGGGGCACGGACAACCAGGTCATACCGGCAAACCTGACCCTGAGCGGCAAGGCAGAGACCGTCACCGACGGCGTCTTCCACTTCACCGACTTCTTCCTGCCCCAGGGGGTGCGCGTAGTGTTCGAGGGTTCCAACCCGGTAGTGATCCACGTGCGCGGAAAGTGCCAGGTGGACGGCGCCATCGATCTGGGGGTGGCCTACCGCGATGCCAACCAGAACATCCTGCGGGTCGTGCTGCAGCCGGACACCCCCGGCGGCGATCCCAACGACCAGACCAAGCCGTGGTACCCCCTGGGTTACTACGGGGGGCCCGACAAGGGGAACGGGCTGGGCCAGGCGCCCCAGACAGGGGGCCCTGGCGGCGGCCGCGGTGGCAAGGGGGGCGACGCCTGCCTGAACACCGGCGCCAATGCCAGGGACAACGGCGCCAACGGCGACGACGTGCAGCTCAACTTCGGGCACTCCTATGCGACCCAGGCCAAGGGCACCGGTGGTCCTGGCGCGCCCCTCTATCCCTCCGGCGGCGTGCTCAACAAGACCAGCGGCAACGACTTCGACGTGCTGGATGCCTACTCCGCCT
>QJVU01000361.1 GCA_003235605.1 Planctomycetota bacterium
CGGGACCCGGCAACGTAGGCAAGTACGTCAGCCGCCTCTGGGTCGTCAACTCCGCAAACGGTCACGAGAACGACCCTGTAGGAGGCCGGGGCCTCCGGTACGGCGTCGTGACGATGTTCACGATCAAGTAGGGATTATCCGCAGGAAGAGTCAGAACCATGGGCCTGGCCGGTTCATCACCGGGGCGGCGTGGCCAGGCCCCGTGGTCCTACCTGCGTGGTTCTACCTGCGTGGTTCTACCTGCGTGGTCCTACTTGCCGACGATGATCGTTGCGTAGTCCGACGAGGTCAGCTGCGCGGGGTTGGCGAGCTTGTCGAACACCACCCAGTGCGTGAGCAGCGTCGTGGGGGCGACTTTGGCCGGTACCCCGGCGCTGATGCCGGCCTCGCCGCGGGTACCTGTGGTGGTCGCCACCGGAACCAGGATGTCGTTCCAGAGGAAGCAGGTCGGTGCTCCGGCAGGGCCCAGGTCGAAGCTGATGAGCTTCGTTCCGATCACCAGGAATGCCGGACTGGCCGTGGCCGCGCCCAGGAGGTTGATCGCAAGGGACTTTCCCGGCTGCGGCCAGGACGGGTTGGTGCTGATTGTCAAGCGGCTGTTGGCAGAGCTCAGGCAGCCCTGACCCGCAAACGCGATGTTGCCGTTGTCGAGCACGAAGGCCATGCGGCATCCGGAACTGGTGCTGACGGACGGAGCTGTCGTCTGCTTGCTGGTCCACTGGTAGAGGTACGCGCGCGGCAGGGTACCGGCCTTTGGAAAATAGAAGTTGCCGCTGTGCTTCGAAGCCGCCCACACGATCACCTCGACACACAGGTTGTCCGTGTTGCTCGACGGCAGGTAGAGATAGGGCTTGGGGAGACCGATCCCACCCCAGGCCGGGCTCGGCGAAGCGGTGAAGCGGATGCGCAGCGGGCCGCGGTACACGGTCGTGGGGTTGGGGTTGTTCACGCTCCACGTCGTAGTCGGCGTCGCCTGCTTGGTTATGCCCATCCTGATCTCGATATCGTCGTAGACCGCCTCCAGGTTGGTGGTGTTGCCGGCCACCAGGATGTCCCGGATGGTGGCGATGTTCAGGGTGTTCTGGCCGAACAACGAGTGCGGGAAGATGGCCTGGTAGCGGATGCCTACGCTGCCCCACGGAAACGCGTTGCCGCTTCCGGTCGAAGGCGAGGAGTTACCGTCGGCGTAGACGATGTTCTGGGTCTGTGCAGTGAGGGTTCCCAGGGCAAGGGTGGAGGTAAGAGTGGGGGCAAGAACGAGGGAGAGAGAAGCAACGAGGCTCTTGACATGCGAATGCATGGGATGGGTCCTACCAGCTAGAAGGGATTTGGGGGGGTTCTAGGGCAGGCGGCGGGGATCAAAAGCCACCGGGCTGGCCGCGTCAAGCTACGCACTTCCCCCCCGGCCCTGGCGTTGTCTTGTTACAAGCCGCTCTGAAAGACCAGGGCGCCGTGATACCAGCTTGGGGCATTGGGACCGAGCCAGGGCCGCACCGCGTGCGATTGCGCCACGGCGGACAGATACGCAACAACAGAACGCACACTGCTGCCGACCCTCCCGACACGGCAGCATTCTCCCAATCCCCTACTTCACCGTGACGTGGATCGTCGGGGCTTGGGCGCCCAGATCCTTGACCTCGAACGCCTGCTCCCCCGCGCGCCCCGCCGTGGTCTTGACCTTCACCGTGTAGCTCCCGGTCCCCAGGTTGACGGTGCGCTTGAGAAGGTTCCCGGACGCCGCGGAGATCGTGGCGGTCTGCCACCAGCAGACCTTGCCCCCGGAATCGTAGATGGTGATGTCCATCTTGCCTGGCTCGTGACCCTCTGGCAGCTGCATCTCGAAGGTACGGGAGGCCCCGCGGCGAAGCCGTAGCATCACGACCGCTTCCTTGCCGACCTCGACCTCGGTGCTCACGCTCACCTGCGCCAGGTCCTTCGCCCACACCGAGATGCGGTAGGTACCGACACTGAGGTTCTTCTCCAGGTGTTCCTCGCTGAGGCCCGGCCTGATCTCCCGGTACTGGTTGGTGCTGATGTGCCACGCCCAACAGCGCGGCTCGATCTTCTCGGTGCCCTTGTCCCGCGCGAACTTGACCCTCAGGCTGCCGCCGGGCTGCGTGACCAGCGTGCCCACATCGTGGTTCTCCGCCGGCATCAGTTCGAACCATTCACTGACGTGGATCACCTCCTCGCCAGAAAGCACCACCAGCCGGAACTTGCCAGGCTCCACCCTCTTGAACTCGAACCCCCCTTCCTTCGTCACCTTGCCGGTGCGCCACGATCCTCGGTCCGACTTGAGCTGAATCCCCAGTGCGGCCGCGTGGGTCTTGCGACCCGCGGCGTCCTGAACCCTGCCCACGACGGTGCCCGGCGCCTGCTTCTGCGGTGAGTCGAACGTCGCGATCAGCCGTACCTCTCCGGTGTCCGGCCAGACCTTCCCCTGCTCCAAGGGTGGCACGCCACGGGGAATGTTGAACGGGTACTGCACCGAGAGCGTGTAGTAGGCGGCCTCGAGATTCGTGAACTGGAAGCGCCCGTGCTTGTGAACGCTGATCGCCTGCCGCTTCTTGGTCTTCTCGTTCTCGAGGTTGACGAAACAGTTGTTCATCGGCACGCCATCCCGGTACGTCACTACTCCCGCTATCGAGTTGCCTGCCGCGATGACGGGGTCCCACTGCAGCTCTTCGCCGTCCTTGCCCTGCAGCACCGTCTTGGCCCGCATCTTGGTCTCGCCCCACGAACGACGCTCCGGCCTGGTCGCGTAGAGGTGGATCGCGCCGGGCGCGATGCCCGACAGGCGGTAGCTGCCGTTGCCGTCGGCGGCGGTGAACGGGAAGCCAAACACGCTGTCGTAGTCGAACTGCCCAGACTGGATGAAGGTCTCGTCGAGAGGCCGGTCGTAGGCGCGCACGACTGCGCCCGCGATCGCGACCTTGGCGCCGTCGGTGACCACTCCCTTCACCACCACGCCCTCCAACAGCTGCACATCCAGGCGAGAGGTCGCGCCGGCCTCCACGACAACCTCCCCCTTCCAGATCGGCAGGTGCTCGAAGCGCACGGCCACGGAGTGCTTTCCCGGCGCGAGGCTCAGGAACTCGAAGCGACCCTGGGCATCGCTCGAGGTGACCAGGGGCGTCCAGACCTCCACATAGCCATGACCCTGCCGGTAGGGCAGGAACCGCGGTGGCGATCCGACCGAGATGTCCGCACCCGCCACCGGATCCCCGCCCGGCGACCTGACGGTCCCACGGACGGCGCCACCCGGCGCAGCCACGACGAGGCGGACCCGGACCGGCGCCTTGGTGGTGTCGAGGTCATCCAGGTCCACCAGCTCGGAGGGTGCGAGTCCCTTGGCGAGCGCGCCCAGGGACTGGCCCGGGGGAACGCCGCGGAGCCGGAACTCCCCGCTGCTGTCGGAGCGGGTGACCACCCTCCCTCCCAGCGAGTCGTAGCGGTTGGCACGGGTCAACCAGATCCCCGCGTCCCCCACCGCGGCGCCGGTGTCATCCACCACCACACCTTGCACCTCCACGCCCTTCAGCTCGAGGACGACCTCCACTACCTTGCCGCCCTCCACCTTCGCGTCGACCGACTCGTCACGATCACAGGAGACCTGGACCTCTCCCGGCTGGAGACCCGTGAACTCGACGATCCCCTGCTCGTTGGCAAGGCGCTGCGGGTAGATGTGGTAGACGGGCTGCCAGGAATGCACCACTACGGCCACGCCGGCCGCCGGCTTGCCATCCCGCCACCGGACCCGCACCCGCAGGCCTCCCACCTCGGACGCCGGATCGGCGGCTGCGGCCGAAGCCTCCGCAGGCACGGCGACACGGTTGCTCTCCGCCCCGGGCCCCTCTTGCGCATGCCCGTCCTTCCCGCCTTCGAGGTGCCCGACCTCCTTGGTGCCGCGGCTCGTGGTCGTATCCCGCTCGCCGGTGACGTCCAACGGGTTCGAGAACGACTGCACCAGGAGGTACAGACCCAGAGCCACCAGACCGACGGCAACGACGAGGGCGATCCGCTGGCTCATGTGGGGCTCGTGATCGGGGAAGTCGGCTCCTCTCCGCCGGCGCTATCGCCGCTCCGCGAGCTTCTCCAGGCGCTTGCGCGCGAACGCCGCAGCGGCCGCGCGGCGGTGCTTTTCCACCAGTTCGCCGTAGAGCACCTTCACCCGCCCCCGCTCGTAGTCGCTGGCAAAGCCCCTCAGCTCACGGCGCAGGATCTTGTCGAACAGGCCCCAGGCCTTCCTTTCGTCCTTGACCTTGACCTCGTCGGTCTGGGCGAGCCGCCCACGCTCCATGTCGACCCAGCTCTTGAGCTCGGGGTCGACGCCTGCCAGCTCGTGCTGCATGACCAGCACGTTGCCATAGGCCTGCGCAGGTTCGGCAGTCTTCAACTCCGCCTCGAGGATCTTCCGCCGGTAGTGCGCATACTTGAGGACCTTCTCGCACAGGTACTTCGCATCCGCCGCCACGGTCTGGTCCTTGTCGGTGAGCAGCTTGTCGGCAGTCTGGAAGGCGATGGCGTAGGAACCCCACTCGTAGGCCAGCCGTGCCCTCTCCAGCTTCTGATGAAGGGACCTGTCGAGGGCCAGGGAGAAGATCGCCTCCAGCAGCTTCTCCAGCTGCTTCTCGCTGGGGACTTCCATCCCGACGACGGTGCCAGCGGCATCGACCAGGTAGAACTGCGGGATGCCGAGGGAGCCCTCGTTGACAAAGGACGCCAGGGTCTTGTTCTCAGGATCCGAGCCGATCCAGTACGTGGCGCCCTCTCCTTTCACCATCTTGGACTTCAGCCTGTCGATGGGCTCGTCGGAGATCGCGACCACCCTGAACCCCCGGGCGTAGTACTTGTCGTGCAGCTTGGAAAGGCGACCCGCCTTTCGAACGCAGGGACCTCAAGTCGTGGCGAAGAACTCCAGCAGCCATACCTTGCCCTTGAGCAAAGCGGTGGTCGGCTGCTTGTCGCCGGTGTTCAGCCAGCTCGTCACCGTCAGCTCCAGCATCGGTTTGCCGGTCAGGTCCTTCCAACCATCCTGGGCGGGCAGGCAACCGGCGAAGACGAGCAGTGGTGTCAGGGGGTAGCGCATGGTTCTGCTCCTTGGTTACTGGCCTCGGGCACCCTCGGGCGCTGCCCAGTGATCTTACCCGAGCACCACCGTCGGAGGCTTCACATCCCGTACAATCCGGCTCGCGTCGTGAAGACCGCGAACGCGAACCTGATCGCTACTGTACCAGCTTCAACGGCACCGGGTTGCTGGCCATGTAGAAGTTGCTGCTCGAGTCGTAGACCAGGTATGCATGGTAGAAAACCACACCGACGGCAGTCGGCAGGTTGACCTTCGGGATGTTGAAGGTTGCCAGCGC
>QJVU01000471.1 GCA_003235605.1 Planctomycetota bacterium
GGGGAACTGTACGATCGCGGCCGTGGCGCCGCTGGTCAGCATCCTGATCCCCACCTGCGACGGGGCGGAGCACCTCGAGGCCTGCATTCAGAGCGCGTGCCGCCAGAGCCACACGGATCTCGAGATCCTGGTGGTGGACGATGCCTCCGGCGACGACTGCTACGAGTTGGCGAGGCGTTGCGCCGCGGCGGACGACCGGATCCAGGTGCACCGCAACCCCAGGCGCCTGGGCCTCGCCGGCAACTGGAACCGCTGCGTGGAGCTGGCCCGGGGCGAGTGGATCAAGTTCCTGTTCCAGGACGACCTGCTCCACCCCGAGTGCCTGGAGCGGCTGCTCCCGGCGGGGGCCCGCGAACGGCCCCTGGTCACCGGCAGGCGCCAACTGGTGATCGAGTCCGGCGTGGACGACGACACCCGCGAGTACTTCGGGGGCCTTCCCAACCTGGAGGGCCTGTTCCCCCACCGGTCCTTCGTCTCCCCCGAGTTCCTGTGCTCGGCGCTCATCCAGCACCTGGCAGTGAACTTCATCGGCGAGCCGTCGGCGGTGCTCCTGCACCGCAGCGTGTTCCAACGCTTCGGGACCTTCAACCCCAAGATGATCCAGCTCCTGGACCTGGAGCTCTGGGCACGCATCGGGATTCGCACCGGACTCTCCGTGGTGGCCGAAAGCGTGGGCACGTTCCGCCTCCATCCCCGGTCGCAAAGCGCGCGCAACAAGAGCGCCCAGGAGTACCGCAAGGACCTCCTGGACCCGCTGATCCTCTACCACCAGTACGCCCATGACCGGGTCTTTGCGCCATTGCGGCAGGTGGCGGCTGGGATGCAGCCGCCGATCTCGTTTGCCAAGATCACCGCCGTGGAAGCCCAGCGGGCTCGGGCCATCGCCACGGAGGCCGCGCGATCGGGGGATCCCACGCTGCTGGCAGCCTGGGAAGACGTGTCCGCTGCCTATCCGCGGCTGCGCAGCTCCCCGCGCCTGTGGTGGCTGCGCTTGCGGCATGCGTTGGGCCTCACCCAGGAAGGCCGAAGCCCAGCAGGCTCCCTACCTGGTAGACCGCCACCGCCGCCAGCCACGCCAGGCACGTCATGTAGCCGAAGGTGAACAATGGCCAACGCCAGGAACGGGTCTCCCGGCGAATGGCGCCCAGGGTTGCCATGCACTGGCTGCAGAGCGCGAAGAAGGTCATCAATGCCAGGGCCACCAGGCCGTTGAAGACCGGTCGGCCGTCGCGCCTTCGGGCCTTGCGGAACCGCTCCGGAAGACCGCCGGGCTCCGCAGGTTGGTTGAGGCTTTGGAGCGTGTAGTCGGCGGCATCCACATCGCCCAGGCTGTAGAGGGTCCCCAGCGCCGGGACGATTGCCTCCCTGGCTGGGAACGCCGCCAGGATGCCCACCGTCGTGCGCCAGTCGAACCCCGCTGGGGCGAACACCGGCTGGATGGTCTTGCCGAACCGGGCCAGCAGGCTCTGTTCGAAACAGGCGGCCTTCTCCGCTGCCCACAAGCGCTGGAGCCGCTGCTCCTGGTCCGTGTGGCCCGCGGCCACCACCGCTTCCCGCTGCGCCTGGAAGTCCCGGCGGATCGACTCCGGCTGCGGGTAGTAGCTCAACGCCCAGATCACGATTCCCGTAGCCAGGATGATGGTGCCCGCCAGGATCAGGAACTCCCGCACCGCCAGCCACATCTGGGTGCCGATCACCTTCAGGGAAGGCCATTGGTAGACCGGCAGCTCCATGGCCAGCATCGAGCTACCCCCGGACAGGATCGTGCGCCGCAGCACCAGCGCGACCACCGCAGCGGTCACCACTCCCAGGGCGTACATGGCGAACAGCACCGTGCCTGCCCAGGCCACCGGGAAGAACGCGGCGATCAGCACCACGTAGACCGGCAGACGCGCCGAGCACGACATCAGCGGCGCCACCACGATGGTGGCGAGGCGATCGCGCTCGTTGGGGATGATGCGGGTGGCCAGGATCGCCGGGATCGCGCAGGCGAAGGCGCTGGTGAGGGGCACGAAGCTGCGGCCGCTGAGCCCGAGCCGCGAGAGGGGCAGGTCCAGGATGAACGCCGCCCGGGCCATGTAGCCGGTCCCCTCCAGGAACGTGACCAGGGCGATGAGCAGGGCAATCTGGGGAAGGAACAGCAACGCCGAGGCGACGCCGTGGATCAGGCCATCCACCAGGAAGCTCTCCACGGCACCCGGCGGCATGGCCGCGCTCACCGTGGCCGCCAGCCAGTCCTGGCCGGCTTCCACCCACCCCATGAACGGCGCCGCCACGGTGAACACCAGGTGAAACGTGGCGAAGATCACGGCCGCCAGGAACAGGGGCCCCAGCACGACGTGCAGGAGGATCCGGTCCAGGCGGTCGGTCCAGGTCACGGCGCCGGGAGTCCGCGCCTGCACCTCCCTGGCCAGCTGGTCCGGTTCGAAGTTGGCACTCGACTGCGACGGCGGTGGCGGTGGAGCAACCAGGGCCGCGCACAGTTCGTCGAGGCCGGCGCAGCGGGCGCCGTGGGTCTCCACCACCGGCAGACCGAGGGCCCCAGACAAGGCCACCGCGTTCACCGCGTGGCCTTGTCGCCTGGCGATGTCCTGCTTGTTCAAGGCCACGACCACCGGCAGGCCGAGACCCAGGAGCAGCTTCAGCAGGTGCAGCTCCACGGAGATCTTGCTGGCGTCGATCACCACGCACAGAACGTCTGGGCGCTTCGCGTCGTGGCCGCCGGGTGCACCGACTCCCGCACCCGCGCCAGCGATGTAGTCCACGGCCACCTGCTCGTCCCGGCTCAAGGCCTTGAGGGAAGAGATCCCCGGCAGATCCACCACCCGAAGACGCGTCCCCGCGAAGCGAACCGTTCCCTCGGTGCGCTCCACCGAGGTCCCCGGGAAGTTGACCGGCTTCTGTCCGGTCCCGGTAAGACCTGCCAGCAGAGAGGTCTTCCCCGCGTTGGGCCTGCCCACCAGGGCAACCGTGAGGTCCTTGACCTTGCCCTCTCCACCGGCCCCCACCCCTGGCGCGCGCGCCTGGGTCACCGCGTCACCCCTGGGTCACCGTTGGATCCGCATCCGGATCCGGGCCGCCTCGTCCCGGCGCAGCGCCAGGCGATAGCCCCGCATCCGATACTGGCCGGGGCCACCGAAGGGCGCCCGGCGCAACACCTCCACCGGCGTGCCGGGCCAGAAGCCCATGTCCCAGAGGCGCTGGGCCAGGGGGTCCTCTCCCACCACGCCCTCCACATAGCCCTCGCTCCCCGGGGGAAGCTCGCTGAGGCCGGTGTTGTCGACTTCCATGTTGCTGGAGCCCTCGTTTTTTGAGATCGAGTCTCAAGTAGATAATCGGCTCCGGTCGCCCCCAAGTCAAGCCTGGAACACCAAACGGGCCTTTGGGCGTAGTCGCGCCCCCGGGCGCTCGTCAGGGGGTGACCGGGCCGACCCTCCGAGGCTAACCCCCCGATGGCCCAACCCGCCGAGGTGCACGCCCATGGCCCACCTTGCGGAGGCCAGTTTCCCATGGCCCACGTAACAAGCCCAACGCGGCAAGGCCGAGAGCGCCGACCGCGCGGGTACCCCCAACAAAGACGACCGGCTTCCGGCGTGCTAGTCTGGCGGTTGCCCCGGCTGGCCGCGGGCCGCCTCCGCGGGCAACGTCCCCTCTCCCCGTTCCATGTCCCGTAAGAAACCCGAACCGCGCCCCTGCGCGGAGGAGCTTGTGATGCAAACCCTGCGTTTCCGCCCGTCGGCCCCCCGCCCCTTCCTCGACCTTTGCCTGCTTGCGGGCCTGGGCCTCCTGGTTCCCGCGGTGCCCGCCCAGGCCGGACCCGGCGTAATCACGGGGTTTGCCAACGACGGGGTGTTCAACTCCAGCTACCTCGCCGGCCAGAACGTCTACGACTCCAACGGCAGCAACCGCAGCGTCGTCCAGATCAACCTGACCAAGAGCAGCCCCAACGACACTGCAGGCAAGTGGACCGCGGCCCTGACCGTGTACGACCTGGCCACCACCTACGGCGGCTCGGCGGGAGGCCAGTACGTGATCATGGGCCAGTACGACACCACCGGCACCACGCCCACGTTCACGCCCAGCACCCTGGCCAACAACATGAACAACACCTCCAAGTCCCCCTGCTTCGGCTTGATGATCGAGGGACGGGACGGGCTGTATGCGGCCGTGGACTGGAACGACGGTCCCCACATGTCCTATCGACAGGACAACAAGTCCGCGTTCGCGGTACCGGTCAAGATCACCGCCGCCTCGGGCGCCACCCCCCTGCCGACGGCCTCCTACCTCGACCCTTCCCTCGGCTACGTCGACAACAAGCTGAAGCTGTTCTACATCGACAGGGCGACCAACATCATGATGCAGGACATCACGCCCACCATCAGCAACAACGTCCTGACCAAGGCCGATGTCCAGGGCCAGGCCGTCGCTGTAGCCAACATGAGCATCATGCCCCATTCCCCGACGCCCATCATCGACAAGAACGGCGAGGTGCGCGGCCTGTGGCTCGCGGGGCTCTCGGGCAGTGACAGCGACATGTTCTTCATGCCCAGCCTCAACACTCTCGATGCGCCGATCAAGGTCTTCGACAACACCGCCTGGATGAACAACGGCGGTGTCGCGGGGGGCAGGCTGTTCTTCGCCAACACCGCGGTCGGCACCAGCGCATCCGTGGGCGAGGTCGCGTGGCTCCTGGGCAGCAACACCGTCATCAACGGCACGGCCACGATGACCCTGGGCTGCCGCAATCCCAAGACCACGACGGGGCCGGTGGTCTCCAGGGTCGCCCTCAGCCTCAACCTCAACACCGGCACCGCGACCCCCATTCCGATCCCCGGGTGGAACGGCGGCTACGCCCTGTCAGGGAACATCCTCATCTTCGCCACGATGATCGGCCTCGGCCAGGACGAGCTGGCGCACTGGAGCCAGGCCGTCCCGAACGACCCGACCCTGAAGGGCATCCGTGTCGCCGTCCAGGGCCTGGCCGCACCTCAGGGGGTCAACCCGACCCTCACCAACACCACAATCCTGGAGTTCAGGTAGCCCGGGTCCGGCAACTCCAACGGACACGGGGGTCCCAAAGTGCTACCCTGGTACGGTCGTGGCGGTAGTTGCCAGGTCAGGCCGCTGTCCTGGTGCCCTCTCCTGGCGCCACGGCCTTTCGTTTCGTCCCTGTGTGTCCCTGTGTGTCCCTGATTAACCCTGTTCGTCCTCTCTCTCTCTCTTCCCTTCTCACGAACCATGCAAACTCTCAGACCCTGTGTGTTCCCCTGCGTGTTGGGGGGCCTCGTCTTCCTGGCCGGTGGTCTGCGTGCCCAGGCCGGACCCGGTGTGATCACCAACTTCATCAACGACC
>QJVU01000459.1 GCA_003235605.1 Planctomycetota bacterium
GATCACCGCGCGGGCCTGGGACCCGCCGGCCACGCCTCACCGCACGACAAGCCAGGCGGTGTTCGTGAGGGCGTAGATGGGCTTGGTGGGGTCGACCGCGAACCCCTGCAGGGCCACGCGCAGCCCCTTGAGCTTGGGATTGTTGGGAATTGGCAGGGACAGCGCGGCCGTGTGATCGGCGTTGGTGTGCTGCATCGTGCCCAGGACCGCCAGGACATTCACGTTCAAGGCGACCATGCCATAGAAGCCGGGAACCGACACCGGTGCAGTGGGCTGGTCGCTCACGAAGACGATGGTCTTGGTCGCAAGGGGCAGGGACTTCGTGACCACCGCTCCGAAAATGTCCGCGGTGCCCCCCACTGCTTCGTTGTCACCGAGGAGCCAGGCGGCCTCTGCATCCTTGACTGCCTCGTAGTAGGGACTGGCCGTATCGGCCCAGTGGAGCACGCCTCCAGCGATGCCGCCGTTGTTCAGCCAGCTGCTGGTGTTGATCACGAGGTGGTTCGGAGTTGCGGGGTCGAGGTCGTTCGCGAAGTACATGTCGCTGTCGCTCCCGCTCACATCGCCCAGCCACAGGCCCTCGACATCGCCGTCGGGACCGGTGATCGGCATCGCCGAGTGCATCTGGCCTCCCTGGTTCGACTTGGCAACGAGAACCGCCGTCCCCGTGACCTTGGGCGCCTGCAGGTTCGAGATGTCCAGGTCCTGCATGTAGATGCCCTGGACGTTGTTGTAGATCGCGTTGAAGAAGAGCTTGAGCTTGCCGCCGACGTAGCCGAGAGCGGGATCCGCGAAGGTGAAGTTGATGGTCAACCCCTGGACCTGGACCGGGGCACTGAAAGCCTGGGTTGGCACCCTCGATGAGAAGAACACGCCCACATGCCCTCGGAACCGGTTCGTGAACCGGTCGAAGACCGCGTACCGGCCGAGCCTTGGCTCCACCATGAGCCCGAACTCGTGGCTCGTGCTGTTCAGCTTGGCGGCGTTGGTCGACGGGGTGAACGTCTGCTTGACCTGGTCGTACGAGCCGATGACGAGACCGTTCGTGCTCCCGTTGCCGCCGTAGGTAGAGGTCAAGTCCCACACCGTGAGGCAGGCGGTCCAGACGCCTGTCGTGTCTCCGGGGAGCTTCCAGAGCGAGATCTGTGGAAACCCCGTGCCCAGGGCGGAGAGCTTCGTCTTGTTGAAGACCTGACTTGCGGCCGGTCCGCGGATGAGACCCGGCCCCACCCCCTGGGCGGTGGCCACTCCCATGAAGCAGCCGAGAGCAACGCATCCCAACGTGAAGTCACGCATGATCTACCTCCTCGCGGGCAGAGAGACAGAGAGATCGAGGTGAAGGGACAGATCGTAGCGTCGTAGCCAGCTGGGACACACCCCAGGGAGCCATTCCCTGGGGCACCCACTGCCGTTTCCGCTGCAAACAGCCTGCGGAGGAATGGTTACCCGGCCAGGATTTGAACCTGGACTAAGAGTACCAAAAACTCTTGTGCTACCTATTACACTACCGGGTAGTCCGAACGCTCGGCGACCGCGGGAAGTCTAGGTCCGGAGGCGTACAAAGCAACGGCCCCGCCGCTTGCGGAGCCGCTGTATGTTGGTTTCCGGGCAGGGACTCGAACCCCGACTGACAGAACCAGAATCTGTTGTGCTACCGATTACACCACCCGGAAGCGTCGGGGGCGCGGAGACTACTGGAAGACGTGCGCAGATGGAAAGGGGAGGACTGGTTTTCCGGGACGACCGCCGCTACCCGATGCTCCGCGTCAATGCGCGGTGCATCGCCGCCAGGGCCTCCCACACCGAACGGCGGCGGATGAACTCGCGACCCAGGTTGCCGAACCGGCATTCATGGCTACGGAGCTCGCCGTCCATCGAGAGGCCGAAGCAGACCGTGCCCACGGGCTTGTCCGCCGTGCCGCCGCCGGGGCCGGCGATGCCGGTCACCGCCATGCCCAGTCGGGCGCCGGTGCGGACCACGGCCCCGTGGGCCATGGCCTCGGCAACCTCGAGGGATACCGCGCCCTGCCGTTCGATCAGGCCCTGGGACACCCCGAGGTCCCGCACCTTGGATTCGTTGCTATAGGCAACCATGCCCGCCAGGAATACCTGGGAGATACCGGGCACCTCGGTCAAGGCCCCGGCGAGGAGACCACCAGTGCAGGATTCCGCCAACGAAAACGTGACGGCGTGCTCGATCAACTGCCGGCCGACCCCGGTGATCAGACCATCCTGCCCCTCACAGACCAGCAAGCGACCCAGACGCGGCCGGATCTCTGCCGCCGTCGCCAAGGCAGCCGCTTCGGAACGGGCGGCGATGCGGATCGTCAAGAGGCCCGAGCTGGCGGTGATCCCCACCCTGGAATCGTGTTCCCCGACCATGTACTCCGCGATCCTCTCGCCAAGGGATGCCTCGCTCGAACCCAGAACGTAGAGGTTGTGGAAGTGCACGGGGAGGACGGTGTCCTCAGGCAGCTGCCGTCGCAGCGACTCCACGACGCTGGCCGAGAACATCCGGCGCATCTCCCTGGGAACGCCAGGCAGCGCGTAGAACACTGCCTTGTCGATGGTCACCGCGAACCCCGGTGCGGTCCCCCACCGGTTCTCCAGGACCTGGGACGACGCCGGGAGGAACGCCTGACGACGGTTGCTCTCGGAGGCCTCGCGGCCGCGGCGCTCAAAGAGCTCCTGGATGTGCGCCCAGGAAGACTCGTGGAACTCGAGCGGGGTCCCGGCGGCAGCAGCCGATGCTTCCCGTGTGCGGTCGTCCTGGGTGGGGCCGAGACCGCCGGTTGCAATCACCACGTCGGCCCGGGAGCAGCACTGCAGGATCGCAGCCGTGAGGGCGGCTTCTTGGTCTCTGACCACCGTGAAGCGTTCCACTTCGAAGCCCAACAGCGCCAGCTGTTCCGCCAGCCACTGGCTGTTCGTGTCGAGAGACTGACCGTCCACCAGCTCGTCGCCGATCGCCAGGATCTCGGCCTTCAGGATCATCGGCTCAGTTGGCGTTCGTCGCGGTGCCAGCCGGGGCAGCGGCGCCCGTCGTGCGAGCAAGGCGCTTGGAGATCCGCCAAGTAAGGAACAAGCCAAGACAATAGAGCACCACCATGGGACCGGCCATCAACACCTGGGTGAAGGGGTCCGGAGGCGTCAGCATCGCGGCGATCAGGAAGCAGCCCAGGATCACCCAGCGCCAGTGCTTCCGGAAGCCCTCGTGAGTGACCAGCCCGACGCGACACAGAGCCCACATCACCACCGGCAGCTGGAACACCAGGCCAAGGGCCAAGGTGAGCATCAGGAACAGCTTGAAGTACATGCTGACCTGGAACCAAGGCTCGGTGGCTTCGGGGTCCATGATCTTGGTAAGGAAGTAGAGCCCGTACGGCACGACAAAGAAGTAGCCGAACACGACTCCGGCGATGAGGAGGAAGACCGTGAAGGGCACCGTCCGGTACACCATCAGGCGTTCCCGTTTGTAGAGGCCGGCGGCAACGAAGGCCCAAACCTGCCAAACGAGGATGGGCGAGGAGATGATGACTCCGAACAGGGCCGCTGCCGCCATGAACGTCCAGAAGTCCATGAGTGGTGATCCCGAGAGCAGCGACCAGGGCAGAAAGAACCCACCGCTGTACCGGATGGCAGCCTTTTCCGGGAACGATCCGTCGAGGATCTGCCCGCTGTACTTCCGGTTGAACTGCCAGTAGCTGTAGGTGATCTCGTTGTAGTGTGGGTTTCGGAGGGCATGGTCCTTTGCCTCGTCCCACAGAGCGTTGACGTGCGCGTTGAGCGCCTGGAGCCATGCCTCGCGACCCGGCTGACCCGGCGCCACGTACGCGTCAACAAAGCCACCCTCTGCGGCAATGCGATCTGTCGCCTCGAAGGTGCCCGCACGGATCGCGTCGCCGTTCTGCTCCAGGAAGACGAGTTGCCGGTATCTCGATGCTGGCATGGTCTCCCGGGCAACGTCCAGGAACTTCTGGTTGTTGAATTCCAGGAAGTCCAGGTAAGCCATGCGCCAAGCAATGCGGTAGGGCTTGATGTAGACGGAGGTGACCCAGGACTTGAAGAACACCATCACGAAAACGCAGATCCCCACCGCGCCGACACAGATCAACAGCCGCCGACGCAGCTCGTCCAGGTGGTCGCCCACGCTCATCCTGGCGAGCGGCTCGTCCTGTGGCGATGCGGGTTGCTTCGCTTCGGCTCCAGGTACGCCGTGCATTTCGCCAAGTCTAGGGGGTCATGGGGGCGTTTCTTAACGGTCCGCGGCGTTCATGAAAAAACGTCACGTGCAAGAACGTCACGTAGACCCCGTACACGAGAAGGCCCGGGAACTCCCGGGCCTCTCGTCGCTGTGCGCTCTTCGAAGGGTCAGTCGCTCAGCTTCAACAGGGTCCGGATCTTGTTCAACGTGATGATCTCGATCCGCTGGTTCTCGGCAAACTTGTACTCCGCGGTGGTAGTGATGTCGTCGAGACCACCCTCCTCACTGACGGTGTCGTTACCGACGATGACCAGGTCCACGTCGATGCCGACCTTGTCCACGACCTTGTTGCCGAGACGCTCCAGGAGCTGCTTCACCTCGGGCTTCGGATAGGGATAGCTGAACCGGCCGATCAGGGCGATGTTGCGCTTGACGTGGGGGGAGTAGAGCTCGTTGACGACGATGTCGCCGCGCACCACCGGGTCGTAGCGATCTTTGACATTGAACAACTTCAGCTTCGCGCGGTCTTGCAGGACCTCGACCACCGTGCCGAGGGCCTTGACCTTGCCGTCGGAGCGGCCGTCGACCGAAGGCGCCGTGATCTTGAACACGGTGCCCAGGGGCAGCATGTCCTTGCGCCCGATGTCGATGAACGCGAGGTTGGCGCTCATGGAGGCGCTGATGACGCCGCCGTCCGGAGCGTCCGGCGGGTTGATCAGTCGGGTCAGGCTGATCAGGTGCTCGTTGGTGAGCTGGAGCAGGTTCTTGTCTTTCTCCAGCTTGGTGACCTGTGCCGCGTGCTCGTTGCGCATACGGTTCATGTCGTCGCCGAGACGTCGGATCTCGTTGTTCTGCTGGGTGTTCCGGCGCACCTGACGTTGATTCTCCTGGTTGGCGATGGCCAGCCGGTTGGCGAAGTCCGCGTTGGCCTTGGCCAGCTGGGAGGCGGCCGTGGTCCGGTCGGTGGTATACGCCTGGTCCGCCTGGCTCTTGGCAGCATCAGCGCTCTGGGCCCTGGCGTCAGCGTTCTTCTTCTCGGTGCGGATCGCATCCACCAGCTCCGCCACCGCGCCGAACAGGGAGCTGATCGGCGTGGAGATGGCACCGGGGATCTGCAGGCGCCGGGTGAAGTCACCTATCCGC
>QJVU01000099.1 GCA_003235605.1 Planctomycetota bacterium
ACGCATGCCGACGCCGAGGATCGCCTGTGACAGGAAGCCGACCAGACCGCAGGTGCCGTAGAGCAACATCCAGTCCAACCGCCACACCTCCTCGAACACGAGCGACAGGCCCAGGACACCGGACAGCAACAGATAGCACAGTGCCACGAGCGTTTGCAACATGCCGGGATCCGGGAGCCGCAGGGCGGCTGGCGGCGGCTTGTGGTGACGGAGCATGCCGACCAGACTGCTGAAGAAAACCGCGATGCCGCCAGCCGCTACGGCTGCAAACACCGGGGTCGTGGACATATGCAGCCACAACGAGGCAGCGAGACCGAGCACACCCACCTCCAAAAGGACGACCGTCGCCCACATGCGACTGTCGGTTGGTGGCGCGGCAGGTAGGAACATCGGCAGCAGCCGGTAGCCGACACCGACAAACATGAGGGTGGCGAAGCCGAGTCCGGCGAGGTGAGCGTGCGCGAGCACTGCACCGACGTGGTCGCCTGGCAGCCAGCCATGCCCTCGATCAAACGCGACGAGCACCCCTAGTACGGACGCCAGCAGGAGGTTCGCGCAAGAGAGTCCGATGTGCGCTCGGATGGCGCCGGGGGCCCGGCCTGCGAGCGCTGTCCATGCCCGCACCGACAGAACCACGAAACTGGCGAGGAGCACGAGACCAAAAACCCCGGCTGCATCGAAGCTCCCAACAAGGAGAGAAAGGACAAACCCCGCGACTCCTAGCACGGTGCTCAGGCACGCGAGTCGGTCGGCTACACCCTTCGTGGCACGCATTCGCAAGGCCAACGGGCCGACAACCTGCAATGCGCCGAAGATCGATAGGGTGATCCAACCGAGGGTTACAAGGTGCAGGATCGCAAGCGCGCGTGGCGTGAACAGTACGCCGTTCACGGACTCGGGTTGGAGGGCAAGCAGGACGAGCGCGGTCAGCAACGCTAGGTGCGCGGCCCCCAAGTAGACAAGGACTGGGATTGACACTACTTCACGAACGCCACCTGCACCGCGTTGGAGGCGAAGTCCCAGGTGGTTCCATCCTGGACGTAGGCGAACCAGATCTTCAGGCCCGCAAGCCCAGCCACCGGCGGCATTGTGAACTTCGCCTCGCCCAGGCCGTCCTTGTCCAGCGTGCCCACGAAACCTGCAAACGGCGCCGTGTTCGTCAGCGGGAGGGCGAAGAGCATCAGTGCATCCACGTTCAGGGGTACCTGCACGGAGCCCAGTGGGAAACCGGGAGTCGTGCCCGAGGCCGACATCAGCATGACGTAGAGCTTCTGCTTGTGGCTCGGGTTGTCGAGATAGAGGCCGATGCTCCCACCCTGCTCCGAGATCGTGCCGGGATACGCGGCAAGCGACGCCGTGCCCTTGCGACCGATCCATGTGGTCCAGACGTTCTGGGTCGCGGCGTACTCGTGCACGTACCACATGGTGTTTGGCTCCGCCGGATCCGGCGACACCGCCGCGTAGTCCCCCCACCTGAAGATCGAGTAGGGCGCGGTGTTGCCTTGCACGATCCTGGCAGGCCGCATCGTGCCCTTCGGATCGGTGGCCTTGCGCCAAGTCCGACCGATGGAGATGTAGCTGTTCGTCGAGGCTGTCGCGAACACCATCAGGGCGTTATTGGCCGCGTCGACGTGGATCGCGTTATGGAACGTGTGGATCCCCGACCCTAGGTCCACCGTTCCCTGCTGCAGCAACAGGGGGGATCCGGTCGTGGGCCAGGCCAAGGTCGCGATCTCGTACCAGCGTGCCTTGACGGTGGGGTTGCCGACATGGTGGCAACACCACAGGGAGCCGTTCCGCCACACGCAGCTCCACACCCGGGAGTTGCCGGGGGACACGCGCACGCTCGAGCCCTTGGCATAGACACCTGCGGGCCACTGGTAGGTCGGCACCGTCAGGTCGAACGAAGTGAGCTGCGGCGTCGTGAGGGGGTTGGTGATCGCGTGGAGCCGGAGCTTGTTGGCGCTGCCATTGGTCGGTGCCAGCTGCTCCACCATGTACATCGCGGGCGCCTGGCCCCAGACCACGGGCACGCCCCAGAAGCGGGTGCCCATGCGGAGCATGCTGGTCACTTTTGTGGGCTGTTTGCCGGAGAGCAGCGGCTGCTTCTCCACCATGTAGATCAGGTGCCGCGGCCCGGCGTTGCCGAACTGGAAGTCCGCGGTCATGTAGAGCACGTCCTTGTCGAGACCCAGGTTCGGCGAGTCGATGTCTCCCGCACCGCCGTTGTTGACGCTGGCCAGGGCGGTCACGTCGAAGCGGAACAGGTGCCACCTGCCGTTGGGGTCGGTGTCGTCGGAGACCGCCACCATGAAGTAGGACTGTCCGGCGTTCACGCTGGAGCTCCGGCCGTTTGCAAACGCCAGGAACCGCTTGGCCCACGGGTCCCAGTGCACCTCCGGATCGAACAACTTCGGAATGGCGCCCAAGCTGCCCCAGAATCCACTGCTGCCGATGATGTTCTGCCGGAAGGTCTCCTGCCCGTCCTTGGTGTAGAAGGAGATCTGCTCGTTCGTGATCAGGACCACGTGCTCGGGCCCCGCGGCAAGGTGAGGATCGGGAGGCGCCATCTGGGTCTGCAGGGTCGTGCCGCGGAAACCCAGGTCGCCGCGGTTCATCACCGCCGCCCCGCCGAGGGGGCCGGGCACCGCCGTACCCGACTCGGGGAACTTCTCCGGTTCCGCCTGGGAAAGCCAGGGACGAGAGGACACCACGGCGAGACAGAGTGCGGCAGTGGCGGCGAGAACAGTGAGGCGACGACTGGGCATGGGCACACCTCCGGGGCAGAGCGGCTACAGGAGAGCTGCTCGAGAGAGCTGCTTCTACAGGACCCGCTTGTACCCGCCGACCGTTGCCAAGGGAACCGCGCGCCTAGGCCAACACCTTGGCGATCCGTTCCAGGGCCCAGGCGAGCTCCTTCTTCTGGATGACCAGCGGCGGAGCGAACCGGATCGTGTGGGTGTGGGTCTCCTTGCAGAGCATCCCCTCCCCCATCAACGCCTCACAGAAGCGGCGGGCACCTCCGGCATCGGGGTGCAGTTCCACGCCGATCCAGAGACCGACACCTCTCACCTCCTTGATATGCGGCGACGCAAGCTTGCGCATCTCCTCCAGGAACCAGTCGCCCAGCTCCTTGGAGCGGTTGAACAGGTCCTCGTCCACCAAGACGTCGAGAGCCGCTTCCACAACGGCGCACGCGAGCGGGTTGCCGCCGTAGGTGGAGCCATGGGTGCCGGGCGTGAAGACGTTCATCACCCTGTCGTCCGCCAGGAACGCCGAAACCGGATAGACGCCGCCGGACAGGGCCTTGCCGATGGCGACACCGTCGGCACGGACCCCCGTGGCGCGGTGGGCGAGCACCTCACCGGCGCGGCCGAGTCCGGACTGAATCTCGTCACAGAGCAGCAGGGCGCCATGCTCATCGCATAGCGTGCGCAGGCCGGGAAGGAAGCCCGGCGGCGGGATGATCACGCCGCCTTCCCCCTGGACCGGCTCCACCAATACCGCAGCGACGTTCTCGCCGTTCCGTTTCATGGCCTCGCGCACCGACTCCAGGTCTCCATAGGGGAGCACCTTGAACCCCGGCGTGAACGGTCCGTAGCCCTCCCGGCTGGTGGGGTCCGTGGAGAAGCCCACGATGGTCGTGGTGCGCCCGTGGAAGTTGCCGGTGAACACCAGGATCTCTGCCTGGTCTGGGGGAATGCCCTTCACCTCGTACCCCCACTTGCGGGCAGCCTTGATGGCGGTCTCCACGGCCTCGGCGCCGGTGTTCATCATCAACACCTTGTCGTAGCCCGTGAGACCGGCCAGCTTCTGACAGCAGGGTCCGAAGCGGTCGTTCCGGAATGCCCGCGACGTGAGACTCAACTCCTTCGCCTGGTCGACAAGGGCCTGGACGATGCGCGGGTGGTTGTGTCCCTGGTTCACCGCCGAGTACGCCGCCAGGAAGTCCAGATAGCGTCTGCCCTCCACGTCGTAGACCCAGATCCCCTCGGCCCGGGTCAGGACGATGTCCAAGGGGTGGTAGTTGTGGGCGCTGAAGCGCGCCTCGAGAGCGATCAGATCGGTGGTGCTGGCGATGGTGTTGCCCATGCCGGCCAATCTAGGGCCTGGGGGCTCCGCCGTCACCGAAGTCCAGGCCCCGTACACCTGCAAGCCCGTCGAGGTTTCGGTTGGGATTCGGGTCACGAACAGATACCCTGCACGGGCGGCGTGATGTCATATAACATGGTTGTGTTATATAACTTGGCTGCGGGGGGCCCTGTCATACGTCGCATCCCCGGAGGAGGCTTCGATGTTCGCCCGCTGGAACCTGGCCCGGAATCCGTTCGACCCCAACCCCATCTCGCTGCCAACCCTCGACTGGTTCGTGGGCCGCCAGCAGGAGGCCAGGCTCTGCCAGGGCCTCGTGGCCGCAGGGTCGGTCGTCCTGGTCGAGGGTGATCTGGGGGTGGGGACAACGTCCTTCGCCAACGTTGTCCGCTACCGCGCCGGCGCTCACACCCCGAAGATGGAGCTCGCGGTCTACCGCGGCTGGAATGCCCAGACGTTGCTCGAGAACGTCCTGGTGGCCGTCATTCACGAACTCTCCCAGGACCCTCGCACCAGGAACTCGGCGGTGGTACGCAGGGTGCGGACGCTGGTGCAACGGGTGGAGAAGGCAGTGCACAGCGCCGGCGTGAGCCTCCTGGGATTCGGCGGGCAGATCAGCCGCAACGTCTCCGTGACACAGCCCGGCATCGTGCCGATGGAGAGCTTGCGACAGAGCCTCACGACCCTTGCTGGGGGGCTGCGGCCGCGTGCAGGCGGCGCCACGTTCAGCATCCAGCTCGACAACCTGGATCCCGACCTCACGTTCACCTCCGAGGAGCTCGTCTCCTTCCTGAACGACATCCGCGACTCGCTGCAGCTGCCCGGGTTCGGATGGCTCCTCGTGGGCAAGAATGGTCTGGGAAGGTTCATCACCCGGCAGGTCCCGCGCCTCCGTTCGATCATCGCTCACGACGTCGTGCTGGACCCGCTCTCGAAGGAGCAGGTGCAGCAGGTGTTGAAGACCAGGATCGCAGCTTGTGCCATGCCTGGCCTGAAGGCCAGGAATCCCATCGACAACGAGCTCCTCGAGGAGATCTACGATGCCTCGGGGGGCAGCCTTCGTGAGACCTTCAACATCTGCGGGAAGCTCTGCGTGGCCCTGGCTCCGGACCCTCTCTACGACCGGATCACCCGCAAAGAGGCCGGCGCGCTGCTGGCCGAGATCCTGGCCGTACAGTTCACCAGCATCCACCGCAGCCCGCTGCAGCGAGACATCCTCATCGCCCTCGCCGCCCGTCCGGGTT
>QJVU01000247.1 GCA_003235605.1 Planctomycetota bacterium
CTGGCCCGGGTACGAGAGCAGCTTCGCGCTGCGAGATGCGGCACCGTCGACAGGCAGGTCTGGCCCGAACGTCACCTGGCAGTGGTCACCAGCACCGAGGATCTACACCGCCTGGTCCTGAACACCGTGGCCGGCGCCTACCGGGTACTCCACGTGAGGAAGACCGAGCAGGGGCCCTGCTATCGCTACCACGACCGGACCGAGACCTGGTTCGAGGTGTGCACGTTCACACCACCCCCACGACGGGACCTCGACGCCCTCAGAAGCAGGCTCCAGCACCTGGAAGACGAGTCGCGTGGGAACCAGCGGGGCGGGACCGTGGAGGCACGCTGGTGCGCCGACGACGTTGGCGAACCGGTTCCCGAGCTCTATCACGGCCGACCTGCGCCGCAGGACTACGGCCAGATCACCCGCAGCCTCGTCCCCAGCCGCTTGACACCGGAAACGGTGACCGCAGCGGTGCTGGAACACTTTGCCTGAGGTACTTGCTATGGTGCCGCTGCCCCACCCGACCCCCTCGCCAGACATGAAGCCAACACCGAGCCCCCTCCCAGTGCCGGTTCCCATCCTCAGTCCCCTGACGCTGACCTTGCGGCGGCCCCGGATGCCCATCTTGCCGTTGCCCCTGGCGCTGACCCTGAGGCTGCCGCTGGTGCTGAGCTGGATGCTGCCCCTGACGCTGACCTTGGCGCTGCCCGTGCCGGCCCAGGACTCCCAGCCTGCGGTCACCAGCAGGAAGTCAAGAGACACCAGGGGCCCACGGGTCCTCGAGAACGCCGGCCTCGTGGTCAAGACCAGTGACAGCGAGGTGGCGATGGCGATGTTGGACTGGTTCCGCACGCGGGACCTGCTGCCTGATCTCGCGGCGGGGGAGCACTATGTCTTGAAGCTGTTCGGCCCGGACAAGCTGAAGGTCTCCCCCGGGAAGGGAGAAGTGGGGTTCCTCGACGCCGTGATGACGCCGGGTCCGTTGGTCAAGGTATTCGAGGAGGACCTTGCGCAGCAACTCAGCGCGGTGGAGGCCAACATCACATTCACCCTCGGCCAATTCGGCATCCCCACCAGGGAGATCCAGAGGCTGCTCCGAGCGGCGGCCGCCTTTCCCGACCAGGTTGACCGGCTCGACCTGCGGGTCGAGGGGAACCCCAGGAGGACGGCCAAGGGCATCAAGATCGATCTCTGCATGACCCCGGCTGCCGGCAGCTGGTTCGGCAGGATCGTGGGGAGCCTCGAGCCCGGCGCGGGGGGCGCGCCGGTGCTCGACGGTGGCGCCGCACCCATGAGGCTGAGCGCAGCAGTGAAGCCAGCGGGCCTCGTGGCGCTGGCGGAACCGATGCTCGGGCTCATGGCCTGCCTCGGCACCAGGAACAAGGCCGAGCGAGAGACCGGCCAGCAGATGCTGAGCAAGCTCCTCAACGGCTACGATGGCTCACTGGTGGCAGCAGGGGATCCGTTCCAAGGCACGGTCAGGTCGATCACGGGCCTCCGCAACGCCGCCGGGGTCCAGGAAGTGATGGCCAGCGAGGCGTTTTCGAAGCTCACCGAGAACCAGGCTTCGATCGTGCCCAGCGTGGACGCGGAGTTCGAACCGCGCGCCTTCATCCACCGGAACGTCACCGTCTCGAAGTTGGTCGTGGACATGACCGCCGTTGGTCGAGGACAAGTCACGACCCGGTACTCGGCGGTGGTCGGAGGCTACCTGCTCAGCACCAGCGGGGAGCGCGAAGATGCCCCAAAAGCGATGATCGATGCCGTGCTGGACCAGAGGGTGAAACGCGCGCCGTTGGCAAGCAACGCGCTTTTGACCTTGACCCTGGATCTTGAGAAGATGTTGGACCACCTGGCCGGCCTAGGCATCCCTGCCCCCATGGAAGAGAACGGACCGAAGCGGGCAGAAGTCCGGTTGTTCCGCCACGAAAGCTCCCTTCAGCTGAAGATCGGCATCGAGTAGGCATAGGCATCGACACGAGTCATCGAACAATGAGCAAGCAAGCCTTCCTCCGCAAGAAGATCGAGCATCTGAGCCTTGACGTCTTCGACCCCGTGCCGCTCCTGGACGGGATGGCGAGGATGTCCTTTCAGGCCCGCAACACCGCCAGGGCTGCGGAGATCTACGAGATGATGCTGCGGGACCGATCCTGCTGCGTGATTCTGTGTCTGGCCGGCTCCCTGGTCAGCTCCGGCTTGAAGAAGGTCATCCTGCAGATGGTGGAGAGCAACATGGTGGACGCCATCGTTTCCACCGGCGCAAACATCGTCGACCAGGACTTCTTCGAGGCCCTGGGGTTCTGCCACTACGTGGGCTCGCAGTTCGTCGACGACAACGAACTGCGGGAGCACCACATCGACCGCATCTACGACACGTACATCGACGAGGACGAGCTTCGCTATTGCGACGGGACCGTGAAGCAGCTTGCCGACGCCCTTGAGCCACGACCGTATTCGTCGCGGGAGTTCATTGTGGAGATGGGCCGCTACCTGGACGAGCACGCCAAGAACCGCGAGTCGATCGTCCTGGCCGCGTGGCAGAAGGAGGTGCCGATCTTCTGTCCCGCGTTCAGCGACTGCAGCGCCGGATTCGGCCTGGTCAGCCACCAGCATGAGGCAAGCCTGCAGGGGAGGCCGATGCTGAGCATCGACTCTGCCAAGGACTTCCTGGAGCTGACCCGCATCA
The DNA here is from genome assembly GCA_003235605.1 of Planctomycetota bacterium. Next base: position 2,675 of record QJVU01000247.1, read on the forward strand.
AGATCGCCCACGACGACACCGGCCTTTTCATGATCGGCGGTGGCGTACCCAAGAACTTCGCGCAGGACATCGTGGTGGCGGCGGAAGTGCTCGGCAAGGACGTGTCGATGCACAAGTACGCGGTGCAGATCACCGTCGCCGACGAGCGTGACGGCGCACTGTCGGGCTCGACATTGAAGGAGGCCAGCTCGTGGGGCAAGGTCGCCACGACCCACGAGCAGATGGTCTACGGCGAGGCCACGGTGATCCTGCCGCTGGTGGCGGGCTACGCCTACCACAAGAAAGCGGCCGCCCATCGCAAGGGCATGCGCCTGAATGCAATGCTGAGCGCGGCAACCGTATGACGTTCTGGCCTGGAGCTCCGCCGGGCCGGAACACCGTCATGCAGGACCAGCTGAGAGAGATCAAGCTGCGGGCGTTGCGCAATCTCACGCTGTGGGTTGCCGTAATCGTGATCACGCTCTACCTGTTCAAGGGCTACGGTTGCCTGGTCCTGGCCGGCATCGTGGGGTTCGCCCTCTGGCTCAGCGGCCGCAACGTGCTCCGGTTGATTCGCGCGGCGGCCATCGAACACGAGCACTCACGCCAGGTCCGAGAGGAGTTCCGTCGCCAGTTCCACCGGGCCACCACACTGCCCCGGCAGGTGTTCATGCTGCTGCTGGGGGTAGCAGAGGTAGATGGCGCATGCGACAGGCAGGAGCGCGAGCTGGTCCGCCAGTTCGTCCTGCAGAGGTTCACGAGCCCGGTGGACACCGAGGACCTGCGCGTCTGGGAAGCAGCGCGTGTCTCCCGGGAGCAGCTGCCCACCCTCGCCGCTGTCATGCGCCAGATGCTGACCGACAGTGAATGCGAGACGGTCTTTGCCTGGTGCTGCCTGGTGGCGTTTGCAGACGGGAAGTTCAACCCCGAAGAGCACATGGCGCTTCAGGAGATCGCGCGGGGCTTCGGCATGGAGCGCCATCACGCGCGACGCATCTTCGATTACGCCAAGCAGACGCATTTGCTCGGCGGAGCCCGGAGTGGCTTCGACGAGCCCGGCGCGGCACGAGACAGGCGACCACGGGGCGCGGTCTCGGGGCGCAGCCAGGCATTCGCCGTGCTGGGCCTGGAGGAGGGAGCCACCGAGCAAGAGATCCGCAACCGGCACCGGGAGCTGGTCAAGCGCTACCACCCCGACAAGCATGTCCACCTCGGACCGGTGGCGGCCAAGGAGGCGGAGGAACGCTTCCGCGAGGTGCAGGCCGCCTACGAAGTCCTTGCCGGGTAGATCCCCGGGTCGCTGGGCGGCGGGTCGTTAAACAACAAGGGCGCTGAACCATGCCAGCGCCCCTGTTGGTTTTCGCTATCAGCTATCAGTTGCCGCCGCCGACGCCCTGGGAGTTGGGATCCACCCACTCCTTGCCGGACTCGCCGGTGATCTTTCCGAACACGTTGCTGTCCATTTCCAGCTTCACGTCGACATCGTTGTGGTTGTCGCCTACTCGCACGGAGCAGGTGGAGAAGCTGCCGCCTCAACACATTCCGAAGATGCCCTTGCCCAGCTGTTTGTGGCTGGCCTTGTCGTAGACGAGGAACTTCGGGGACTTGGCGTTCGGCACGAAGTCATAGTACTCCTCGCCGGCGGCGCCGTAGTAGTGCACGGCATTGGGCTCGACCTTGACGTCCTTGCCGTCCACCGAGTGGGTGAACTCGGCCGTCACCTTGGCGCCCCAGGTGAGCTTGAAGGCCTTGTCGGCCTCGACCTTCACCGGACGCATCTTGCCCTGGCGGATCCGCGCGCTGTAGTTGCGCTTCGTGATCAAGCCGGCGGTGATGGTGTAATCTCCCACCGGGACCCGCAGGTCCTTGCTGTCGGCCAGGTTGAAGGAGATCGTGCCCGAGCTGTCGGAGATGACCGCGTTGGCGAGCTTGCCCTTGGCGTTGTAGCCGCCCAGGCCGTTCACCGTGCCGGACTCCCCGTCGTACGGGCTGACGCTCGCTTCTGAGCCGTCTTCGGAGACCTCGAAGTTGTAGAGCTTGCCCTCATGGCTGATTACCTTGGACAGGTAGCTGGCGGACTTGCTCTTCCCGACGATCAAGGCATCCTTGCCATACTCGTTGTAGATGCCGTTGTTGTTCAGGTCGATCAGCGTGACCGGCACACCACCGACGGTGCCCATCATCGCGCAGCTCGAGGCGTACTTGTAGCCACTGGCGGATCCCTGCAGGCGCACGGCGTAGTTGAACGTCTTGCTCTCGCCCTTGCTGCGCAGGACCAGGTAGCCTCCAGCGCCCTTGACATCCTTGTTCGGCTTCCCGCTGGCCGTGGTATCCACGGACAGCTTCAGTCCGTCGCGTTCCGCAGCGAAGAACTCTCCGTTGGGATGCTTGACCTTGATGCCGTCGCTGTTGACGTCCGTCCAGGTCTGGAGGGGTGTGATGAAAGACCACTTCGGGAATGCCTTGAAGGACAGCGAGGCAGTCTCCTTGCCATCCTGTGCCATAACGCCCGGAGAGAGCGCTACAGCTAGCAACCCCAGCAGTACAGGGTGCCGCTTCTTCATTCGATTCGTCTCCTGATAGCGAATTGTTGAGGGTGGACCTGGCATGCGAGGCAATCCCACCAGAAAAGTGGCTAGCCCAGGTGGGGGCCTCCAGTCCAGGGGGCAAT
>QJVU01000769.1 GCA_003235605.1 Planctomycetota bacterium
CGCTGTTCCTGGCAGCTCCATCGCCAACCTGCCCTGGTGGGAGATGTTCCAGGACGAAATGCTCAGGAACCTGATCGAGACCGCCCTGGTGGAGAACCGGGACATTGAGATCGCCGTAGCCCGCATCGCCGAGGCTCGGGCGGCGCTGGGCTTCGTGAAGGCCGACCAGTACCCGAGCTTCCGCTATGGCGGCGGCGCTTCCCGCAACGATCCGGGGGACGAGACCAGCCTGGGACCCACCAGCCCGAACAACGACTTCCGGGGCGGACTCGACGCTTTCTTCGAGGTCGACCTGTGGGGCAAGCTGCGCCGGGCGACCGAGGCCGCACGCCACCAGTTGCTCGCCACCGAGGCGGCCTACTTCACCGTGACCATCACACTGGTGGCCGACGTGGCCAACGCCTACCTGCTGCTGCTGGACCTGGATGAGCGCCTCAGGATCTCCCGGGAGACGCTCGAGACACGGAGGCACTACACGCGCATCATTCGCGATCGCTTCCGGGAGGGTGTTGTGGCCAAGCTGGACGTGAACAAGGCGGAGATCGAGGAGGCCACTGCCGAGGTGAGCGTGGCACAACTGTCCCGGGACATCGCGCAGACCGAGCACGCCCTGCAGGTTCTGCTGGGGCGCGTGCCAGGGCGCATTCCCAGGGGCAAGGGTCTGACCCACCAGATGCCCCGGGAGATCCCCACCGGCCTGCCCTCGGAGCTGTTGCGCCGACGTCCGGACATCTTGGTAGCCGAGAACGCTGCGGCTGCCCAGACCGCGCGAGTGGGGGTTGCGGTGGCGTTGCGGTTTCCCTCCCTGAGCCTCACAGGCCTCTTTGGTGTGGCCAGCCAGGACCTGGATGACCTGGTGGACGCCAAGTCCAGGTTCTGGAGCATCGGTGCAGACGTTACCGGCCCACTGTTCGAGTTCGGCAAAAACGTCCGCCGCGTGGAGGTCGAGGAGGCGCGCATGCGCCAGGCCATCCTGGAGTACGAGCGGCAGGTGCTGGAAGCGTTCCGCGAGGTGGAGGATGCCCTCGTTGCGATCCACACCTACCGCATGGAGTACGAGGCCCGAACCAGGCAGGTGGCGGCGGCGAAGGAGGCTGCGAAGCTGTCGCGAGCCCTCTATGACGAGGAGTTCACCAGCTACCTCGAGGTCCTGGATGCCGAACGTTCCCTTTTCGACGCCCAGCTGGCGCAGTCGGCAGCGCTTCGTGCGTCGCTGCAGGCGATCGTGCAACTCTACAAGGCGTTGGGCGGGGGCTGGGTACCCACCGAGAGCTAGCGGTTCTGCCCCCTGCGGCCCGGCCGGGTGGCGGCTTCCTGGGCCTGGCGCTCGTGCTCCTTGGCACGGGCCTCGTCGCCCGTCAGGCGCAGTGCCTGGGCCAGGAGGCGGTGGACCTGTTGCAGAGTGCGGGGATCTCTCAGCTCGTTCACGTAGGTTTGGAGCTCCCCCACGGCCTCCTCCCCCTTCTTGTTGTCGATCAGTGTCCTGGCGAGGTTGATTCGGTCCTGGGGCTGGTTGGGCCACCATCGCGACCCGGTCGGCGCGCCGGACACACCCTTGAGGTCTTGCCCGAGGACGATGGCGCGTCGGTAGCAGGCTACCGCCTCGTCGTACCTGCCCAGTCGTCGCAGCAGACGCCCGAGACCACTGCTGTGCTCCGCCAGGGTCCACTTGTAGGTGGTGACCGTTGGGAATTCCCGAATCAGCTGCTCGCCGATCTCCGTGGCGCGCTGCAGCTCGTCGGCCTTCTCGGAGCGCTCCGCGTCGCTGTGGTCCCGCTGACGCATCCGGGTCGCCAGAGCCCCGGCAAGTTCGTGGCGGAACTGGCCGGCGCTGGGAAAGTCCTCCACCAGGGACTCGAGTACGCGAATCGCTTCCAACTGTTTGACCCTGGCCGGAGCCGGTCCGAGCCCCCTCTGGTAGGGATAGAGCTCTGCGAGCGTGCGGCAGCTCATCGCCTTGGCCAGGCGGAAGTGATGGTTCTCGGGGTCCTTGGCCAGAAGCGCCTCGATGAGTTCGAGGCTGCGCTCGAGCATGTGACGGCGGGTGCGTGGCCATGACTCAAGCGGCTGGCCGGGCAAGGGCGCCCAGTGGGAAGCAAGGAAGCGGTAGGCACGGGCCAGCTCGTACTGACCACGCACCGTGTCAGGGGTGACCTTCTCCGTGGAGGTAGGGTCAGCGCCCATCAGGGAGAGCACCTTCAGATACTCCTTCTGAGCGTCTGCCCCGGGTCGGCGCCGTCGGTTCGGCAGGGTCTTGCCGAGTTCGTTGTGGATGGCGGCGGTCTCGTCGCGATAGCTGGTGCCGGGCGTTTCGTTGCGACCCAGCTGTTCATACATCTTCAGCGCGTCGCGAAACGCCTGCCGGGCCTTGTCAATGTGTCGCAGATGCAGGTGGATCTTGCCGATGCGAAAATGAGCCTTGGCGGTCTCCTCCTGGAGGCTCTTGTTCCCGGCATTGGCTTCGGCAAACCGGTCGTAGAACCGCAGGATCTTCTGGAGCAGCTCGGCATCCTGTTCGGAAACCACGGTGCGAGCGATCAGCGGTCTCTGGACGCTCTCGTTGGTGGTCTCGGTGTTGTCGGTGTCCGTGCCTGCGAGGCTCTCCAGATCGGTGCCATTGGGGTCTTCGGTGACCGGTTGCAGCCGATCGCCGCCGGCGATCTCGTCGAAGATGTCAGCAAACGCCTTCAGGGACAGCTTGAGGTTGGCCTCGGCACGCTTGGCGCTGTGGGCCTCCTTCTGGTAGGCGCTCTCGGTCTTCACCCAACCCACATAGCCGACCACCGTGGTGGCCATCACCAGCACAACGGCAACCAGGGACAGGGTGGCCACCGCCTTGTTGCGCCGGCACCAGCGCCATGCGTGCTCGAGGGCCGTGGTGCGGCGGGCCTTGATCGGGCGGTCCTCGAGGAAGTTCCTCAGGTCTTCGGCGAGCTCAGCGGCGGTCTGGTAGCGGTGGGATGCCTCACGCGCGATCGCCTTGAGGACGATGATCTCCAAGTCCTCGGGGATGCCAGGCCTGAGCTTCCGCGGCGGCGTCGGTGTGCCGTGGGTGACCTTGTGGATCAAGGCGCTGCGGCTTGCGTCAGCGTGGGCCGGCTGCAGCGTCAATAGCTCGTAGAGGGTGAGCCCCAGGCAATAGATGTCGCTGCGGGCGTCGTACTCGCCACGAAACTGCTCCGGGGCCATGTACTGGAGGGTGCCGACGACGTCGCCGCTGCGGGTCAGGTGGGCCTGCTCCATCACCCTGGCAAGGCCGAAGTCCGTGACCCACACCACGCCATGTGCGTCCAGGATCAGGTTGGCAGGCTTGATGTCGCGATGCAGCGTGCCTTGCCCGTGGGCGTACTGCATCGCGTCGGCGACTTGGATACCGATCTTGACCACGCTGCGCCAGTAGCTGCGGTTGCTGGTCCCGGCACCTGGGCCGTCTGTCTGGCTGGCGCTGGCAGTCTCGGTGTCCCTCGCGGTACTCGTGTCGCCGCCATCGGCATCTGCTGTGGGTGCGGGGGATTCGGCGGCCGGTGTTGCCTGCGGGGAAGAGGCTGCCACGGTGGCGGCGGAGGAAGGTGCTTCTTGTCTGCCCCGGAAGTGACCAGTGCGCAGGGCATGCACGGCCTGCGCCGGCAGTAGCGTGGTGGAGTCGCTGCCGTTCTGGGAGAGGTTGGCGGTGTAGGCGCTCGCGCCCGTGTCGCCCCTTCGCATTGCCTTCAACACCGTGTCTAACCCAAGACCGGGTATGAACTGCATCACGTAGTAGTGGAACCCATCCTGCTCGCCGACACCGAAAATGGGCACGATATTGGTGTGGTGCAGCCTGGCTGCGGTCTGGGCCTCCTGCTGAAAGCGCTTGAGCTTCTTTTCCTCGTCGAAGGACTGGCGGGGCAACACCTTGAGTGCGACGCGGCGGCCCAACGACTCCTGCTCGGCCTCGTAGACGATGCCCATGCCGCCGCGGCCGATCTCCCGCAGGAGGATGTAGTCTCCGAGCCGCTCGTTGGGGCCAGGCCCCAGCAGGTTCAGGCGAGGCGCGGAGCCAGTGTCCTTGTGCGTTTTGAGCCGCTCCATGGCCAGGATGGTGGGAAACAGATCCTGGATTTCGGCTGCGAGCTGGGGATTGGCCTCGGCGTACTCTGCTACCGTGGGGTGCTCACCTCGCCGGTGCCGATCCACGAACTCGGCGGCCAGCACCTCTATGGGATTGCGGTCGACTTGATCGCCTCCGTCCGTCATCTCAGGACCGCCCGCCGTCGTCGAGGATTCCCGGCACTCCGGACAGGATCCCCTTCAGTCGCTGTAGAGCGCGGACATAGCGATTACTGGCCGCGGACTTCTGGATACCCAAGATCTCGGCCACTTCGTTGTTGGTCAGCTCTTCGAAGTGGCGCAGCACCAGCACCTCGCGGTCGAGATCGTCCATCTTGTCGAGCACGTCCTCCAGGAGCGTGGCCACCTCGGCACGCATGGCCGCCTGGCTGGGAGAAGTGAGATGGCCCAGCAGGTAGCCCGACAGGGTTGCCGTGCTGGCCATCGGCGAACCGTTGTAGCGTAGGGAGACCTCCTGGTTGGCATCACGCATCTTCGTGCCGAGGTGTCGACGATGGACATCGACCAGGGTTTGTCCCACGATCAACCGGAGCCATACGAACACGGATCGCTCGGACTCGTTCCGGTAGCTGCTGATCCGCTGCTCGGCAGCGAGGAAGGCCTCCTGCAGGATGTCGTCCGGGTCGACCCGGTGCCGCAGCCTGTTGTCGAGCCGAAACTGGATCATCTTTCTCAGGTTTTCTCGATGCACTGAGAACAGCGCAGCCAGGGCCTGCTTGTCACCGCTGGCCAGACCCTGTTGCAGGTGCTGATGGTCGTGCTCGTCCAGATGGTCCATAGAGATTGGGTGACCGCCGGCCTCCAAGTATAAGCCATCGTGGCCGCACTCTTGGTGGCCGGGGAACGGTCAAGACAGCCGCTCTGAAGGGCGGCTAGCGACCACCCCGCCGGTTGTTGCCCCTATTGCCGCCGCGGTTGCCGCCCCTGTCGCCGCCGCGGTCCCCGCGCTGGTTGGCGTCCCGGGCCGCACCATCTGGCTTTTGATCTTTGGGGGCCGGCTTCACCTGCAGGGTCAGCGGGGTCTCTCCGCCCGCCGCCAAGAACACCTGCCCTGTAGTGGCCTCGAGGCCACCGCCGGAAACCGTGTAGCTGTACTGGCCCGGAGGCACCTCGACGCTGCCCGCGCCCTGGTTGTCCAAGCGGACGAACCGGAACGACGGGAGTCCCCGCCAGTCACGGGAGTTCTTGCCTTGTGCCTCGG
>QJVU01000438.1 GCA_003235605.1 Planctomycetota bacterium
AAGGACGCGAGCCAGATCGGCTTCCTTCTGGACGTGGCGTTGAAGGACATGCATGACCCTCTCATGGCGGCAGCGGGCAAGGCCCTGGGCGAATTCGCGGACGCGCCGCTCAAGGTGCGGAAGGACATTGCCAAGGACCTCATCAAGAAGTTCATCAACATCCACAACAACGCCAACGCCAACCTCGACCCCGGGGATCTGCAACGACGTGCCTGGGAGGACCGTCTGAAGACGGTCTCTGATCCATGGACCGCCACGCTACAGAAGCTCACGAAGCAGAGGCACCGAACACCTATCGAATGGGAGCGCTTCTACAACAAGCACAAGAGCGACGACTGGGACAAGCTGAAGTGACCGCGCTCGGGACGGTGTCCTTGCGAAACGCTCGACGTCCGCACCGGCACCCAGGCCCTTGGCAATAACTACTTGTCGAAGATCCCCGCTTGCGCGGCTTCGACGAGACTCGCGCGCGCCAGATCGCGCATGGTGGCATCCATCTGGGCCTGGAGTGGCATGAACGGCCACAAGAAGATCATGGTGATATGGAACCAGGCACGGACGCTCTGCGACTGGCTTGTGGTTCCGAGTAACTCGCCGCCGTCCCGCTGGAAGCGGGTTCTGACTTCGAACGAATCCTGGGCCGTGGCGGGGATCAGCAGGAGGGTGAGACCTGAGAGCGTCGCCAAGGCCCGGCTGCCCTCGCCCCGATGAAACACGCTGATGTCAGCGACGATGTCGGGGCGCTCCGTTCGCGACCCGGTCAAGATCTTGGAAAACAGTCCTGAGTCCTGGTAGGCAGCGATCGTCTGTTTGTAGAACGACTCGAGCAGTGGACCGAACACCCCCTGGATGGATACCTGCACGCTGCGCTTCGCGTCTTTGACCTTCGGTGGCCACGGGTCCAAGGTGAGATCGCCGGATCGGAATGCTGCGCAGGTTGTGAACAGCATGGTAGCAGCGACCAGAAGCGGGAACTGCACGAGTCGGAATCCCAGCATGGCACGGGTTCTCCCGTTTTCTTCGGATTGATGTGGATCCGTATCCCAGCCTTGTACCGGCGGACCATTGGCGGGTCTACAGGTTCCCTGCGGGGCGCGTTCATGTACGGACCAACGTTGCGGATGAGTAGTTCCCCCGATACCGTGACATAAGCGGTGAACCGACGTCCCATGCTGTGGCGCACACGCTGCATGACCCTCCTGCTTCTGGCCATCATGGCGCTTGCGGTGGGAGGCTGCTCGTGCGGACCACTGGCGGGTAAGCAAGCTGCCGAACAGGCAAGGCTGTTCCGGCCCCCGCCAGGCAAGGCGAGCGTCTACGTGCTCCGGCGCTGGGGAAACAGAACTACCTGCTACCGGGTTACGGGGGATCGCCTCTTCGAAGCCCTGAGCAGCGGCGGTTCCAAAGTCACGCGAGTCTATGCCGTTCCGGGCAACGACTCGTTTTGCGTGTTCCACGTCCAGCCGGGCCATCGCGAGCTCTCGGTTCAAAACGATTCGTGGTGGCCGCCCTGGCGCACGTACCCGACCCGCACGCTGCGGTTCACAGCGGAAGCGGGGCAGTGCTACTTCTTCCACTTCGGTCTTCGCAGAGAGTTTCCCTGGTCCGAGTACCTGGAATCCCTCGACGCCGGCACGGGACAACGCTTGGTGGGCGAGTTCGCCATGACTGCGACGAGGACGGAGGCAGAGTAGCCGGGCTACGGCAGGAGCCGGACGACGTCCCCTTCGAGGGTGTAGTGCACGGCATGCGGAAAGATCGGGATCAAGCTCGTGAGCGCAAAGGTGTAGTCTTCGGTTGCCGTGATCTTGAGGTTGATGATCGCGCTGCCCTTGTGCTTTGCGATCTCTGCTTCCAATACATCGGAGACGTCATGGATTGGAGAAAACTGGATCATCGTCCAGAGAATTGACCACGCACTGAAGCTCAACTTGAAGTGGGCAGCCACCTGGTGCTTTGCGGGCACTACGACTTCTCCCTTCTGGGTACAGACAGCCTGTGTCAGGCTCACGGGATGTTGCAGGTTGTCCGCGGTGATCAGCGTCCTGGCCCCTGCACACCCCGAGAGCAGCAGCCCCAGCAAAAGGAGAGTCACGGAGCAGAGGAATCGGCTGCGGATTGTCATTTGTGGGCCTCCCCCTCGACGGTGATTTCGACATAGTGCACGACTGCAAGAATCGGCAAGGATGACTCGCTCAAAACCTTGATGCGGGCGCCGAAGATCCCTTGCCAGCCATCCCTGAAGAGCATGTCGGCGACGGAGACTGCGTCCTTCTGCCACTGGTTGTCATGGCCATGTGTGAAAGCAGCACCCCAGGTCCAAGACGTCCCCCTGTATGGCGCCGGTTGTTGCTTCGTCGCGTCCACTTGCATGGGACATGGGTTCAGCATCACCGGCCTGCGCAACTTGGTCATGTCGAGGGTGGTTGATCGGCACGAGATGAACGACAGCAGCAAGGCAATCGACAATGGCGAGAGCAGCGCTTTCATGGTGAGTTGGATCATATCGCCAAGGGTGCGGTCTCCGATGGTGCTTGTTTCGCTCGACCTGCGAGTGTTCCTCATGCACGTGCGGTCCCCAGCGAGCACCAGTTCGTCGAAACCCCCGCCTGTCGAACCCGCCCCAACCCTGGCGAGCAGGCCGTCTCTGTCCTGGGCGACCATGCGTTGAAGGGGCAGCAGCACTCTCACGACATCCGGTGAGGGAAGGCCGAGGAGGCCCGTCCCTTCATCGGACGACTCATGCCAGGCCAGAGGGATGTGCCGCTCACGCCCCCGAACTGCGACCGACTTGCGAGGGAAGAGCCGAAGTCACTCGGAGTCCTGTCCCGCGGGCTGCAGCATGCGTCCGCCCCAGGGGTAAATGCCCCAGATCACCTGGAACGGCAAGGTCACGACGTCCCATGCGCTGGCCAGCGGCAGGTACAGGACGGTCAAGCTCGGCTTGAGGATCGCGTTGCCGAGGTCGGTGTCGTGTTCCCGGAGGATGGAGCTCTCGCCGAAACTCCAGCGCATGAGGTGGGTGGTCGCGCACGACGTGAACGTGCACGGCAGGACTGCGAGCAACACGAGGCCAGCGAGCAAAGAGCGGGTTTTCTTCATGGTGAAGATCCTTGGGTGTATGGGTCCGCAGGGAGTCTAGGGGCCTCAGTGGGACCGCGAAAGGGGTGCGCACGGGGCGGACGGGGGTCGGGAACGGTGCATCCCGAAGCGGAACCCTCGATGACATGGAACACGTCAGGTAGGTCCGCGCCTACCCTTGGCCGTGTATGGCGACGGTGTTCGCGGGTGAGTGATCTCCAGCATCCCACAGGGTCCCCGCTGTGGGGTACAGGTCAGCGATGACCAGCTCTCCCGAAACAGACGACGAACGCCCAGATCGCCAGGACTCCCAATCCGAACGCAGACAGGCCGACGAGCGTCCAGAATGGCCAGGCAAGCCAGCGCCACAGTTTGCTCCGGCGGACGGGTGTGACCTTGCGCTCCCAGAGGATCCTCACAGTCGGGCCGCAGGCCAGCGACGTGGGCAGGCCTGCGTACAACGCGGCAAACAACAGTCGTTCGAAGAGTCTGCCGCCGACATGCCCAGACATGATCCAGGCTAGCGGTCCCAAAAGCCCCAGCATGCCCAGCCAGATGACGACACCCCAGAGCGTGCCCAGGACCATGTCCGCCAGCAGGCTTCGGCTCGGAACGATGGGCTCCTCTTGCTGGTCCCTGCCCCGGTCGCGGGCTCGAAGCCTGCGCAAGGGGCGAAGCTGTTGCGGGTCGATCTCGTGAGCATCTGCCACCGCACGGCGATAATAAGGGGGGAACATGGGAAGGGGCCGACGGACCTTGGAACGGTCGTGATCGGGAGTGTGACCGGTTGTTGGAAGCCGTTGCGGCGACGAGTCCCCTTCGTCCTTGCTGGTGACCCGCCGGGCATGACGGGACAAGCTAGCGTTTCCCTCCGGAACTCCTCTTCACGGTCACCTTCTTCTTGGAGCCTTTCTGTCCGACCGCGGCCCGCGCTGCAGGTCGTACGACTCAACAAGCCACCTCTCCCAGATCGACTTGGGCAGCGGTTGCTCGGCGGTGAAGCGAGCAGTCACCCAGCCGTTGGAACCGACGCTGAAGTGGTCAGGATCCTTGGCCGCCAGCTGCCGGGCTTCGGAGATGCAACTGTCCAGCTTGAACATCGCCTTGAACCCCTGCCCCTTGGGTCCTGGGCCGATGAACAGGAACGCTCCCTTGCCGGCCTTGAAGGAGTTCTGGTTGCACGAGGTTCCCTGCGCGACTCCAGGGAATGTCACGGCTTTCCTGCGAATCGCATCGGTGGGGTCTCGGGAGATCATCGTTGTCCTCGGAAGGCGGGGGTGGGTGGCAAACCGAGAATGTTATGACCGACTCACCGGGTGGGGAGTCCCAATCCACGAGAGCTGGAAATCGTCTGCGACGCCGTTGGGAAGAGACGGCAACTGGAAAACGGACGGTGGCACGTGGAAGGCCATCGCGTGCACTATCAGTTCGGGGACTGCCGTCTCGACACCGAGGCCGACCTGCTGAAGGAATCACAGCACCTGGTCTCGATTCATGGACCGGACATCCGGGTCACCCTGTACGTGGGCAAGGGGGTGGTGTACCACGATGTCGCATCGGTCGTCGGCACCTTGGTCAAGGCAGGGTTCAAGACGGTACGGTTCGGGTCCAGGAGTGTCGGCACCGAGACCGAAGGCAGGCCACAGCCGCGGCGGTAAAGATCCGGCTGTCTCATATCGGTGCACTTCCTCCCGGCAATCAAGCACGGCTCCATGCCACTGCCTGTTGGCTGCACCGGTCGTTGCGGATTCTGACTCGCGAAAGCGGTGGAACGTTCGGCAAGCGTCGCCGGTGCAAAGAGCCTGCTATTCTTCGTCCGGAAAGGGTATCCATCACCACCACTCGTTTAGTGCAGTGAGGACCTCTGGGGTGTCTCTCAACAAGGATGGGGCCGGCTTCCCTTTCCGGGAGGCCGGCCTGATCTTCTTCATGGTCAGCGACCCTGCTCGGCCCAGCGCCAGGATCGCGGTGTTGGAGAGGTCGGTGGTGTCAGGCGGCGCGGAACCCGGTGTCGGCCGGCGCCCCAACGGAAGGAGCCGCTGCGTCATCAATTCCTGAGCTTCAGGCTCACCGGGTTGCTCGCCATGTACCAGGTCACGTTGTCGTAGACGATGTAGGCGTGGTGCAGGGTGAAGTCGTGCACCCGCGGCACGTTGGAGGGAACGTTGAACGAAGCCTGGGCCGTGCCATCGGACGCGAGGGTCCCCCGGAAGTTGGCCATGAT
>QJVU01000133.1 GCA_003235605.1 Planctomycetota bacterium
AGCTTGCCGGCGGTCGAACCATCGGCCCTGGTGACATACAGCACGTTGGCGACGGGCTTCTGATTCCCCGTTATGAAGGCGATCAGCTGGCCGTCGGGCGAGTAGTCGAGGTAGAAGGTGCGCTCGCGGTCGTTGCCAAAGAACGGCTCGACAGGCGTGCTTTGCGGGAAGCCTGTCAGGTTGAAGGGGCCCGCGCTGCCCTTGGCCATGTTGGCGGTGGTGATGTTGTAGAAACCGTGGATGTCATTCTCGGTGCGCGCGTCGGGCTGGTTCGAACCCGAGGGAACCGCGAGGTTCTTGCCGTCCCGGCTGGTGCGGTAGGTGTACCCGTAGAGCCACCAGATCGTGTTGTTTGTGCCGTTCTTGGGTGCCGCGAAGTGCTTTGCAGCAGACGAGCCGTCGTAGGGCACCCACCAGTAGTCCCAGTTGCTCGTGCCGATGGGCCCCGTGACCCCGTTGACGCGGAAGATCACGCCGTCGTTGACGGGATAGATGCCGAACTCGTGGACGTTCCAGCCCAGAGGGATCTTGCCATTGGCATCCCGATACGAAACATCGAGGACCGGAGTGCCCTCGCCGGGGAGCTTGTTTGCCGTCGTCGGCCACTTGGAGTTGTCGATGCGCCACAGGAACACCTGGTCCTGATGCCCCGAGCTGGATGCGTCGTTGTCCCTGAACACCGCGACGACGTTGGGGTAGGTGCTACTGTTGAAGATCGGAAGCCCCATCAGGTTGGCATAGACGTTGTTCATACCGCTGATGTTGCTTGCCCTGGACCCGGTGATCTCGGTGACCGCGCCTTGTTTTGGATCGAACACCACCCCCAGGAACTCCGTGGGCTTCTTGGTGTCGCGAACCACCGCCAGCTTCCTGCCATCCGGGAGAACAATCGGAGCGAATCCATGGGTGCCGCTGCGGCCATCCAACATGTACCTGCCGCCCGAGAAGATCTCGACGTCGGCCTGGTTGTCACCGCTGGAGGCTCCCCACTGCATGCCCTGGACAAAGCCGCGATCGCCCATGCTGTACGGTGGCTGGCGATCGTAGTTGAAGCTCTGGTTCAGGACCGCAGGGCTGCCGACGGTCGTGTTGTCTACCGTCTCGATCTTGAACCCCTTCGAGAACGTCAAGCTTCCTTGGGCGATCATGGACGTGGCGACGCCACCACCCAGGTTCGCGGGAGCCATGATCGTGATCACCGCCTCGTCGGACAGGTCGATGCGGTTGCTCTTGAAGGACTGGTCGGCGTACTGAAGGTCCGCCGAGAGTCCGACCAGGCTGTTGTCGTTGGGTAACGTGACAGGCAAGTCGTTCTGGGTCTTGGTGATCCCCGCGATCAACACGATGATGAACAGGTTCCGATCCAGCTTGAAATCGCCGAAGATGAGGGTGGCCGGAGGGAACTGGCTGACGGCATCGGTGTGGGGCGACAGGAGCAGGTAGTAACGGTCCTGGTCCGTCACCGACTGCTGTGGCGCAATCAACCGGATGTTGACGCTTCTACCTATGGTCGACGCGCCGAGGATCTGGATATCCCGCAGGCTCTGGGACGACAGACAGGGACACAGCAGGCTCGCAAGAGACGCGAGAACCGCCGCCAGTGGGGGCACGCGCATGGTTTGCCTCCATTGCGAAATACAGGGACGAGAGAGGTTGGGACGAGAGAGGGTCCGCACCGGGCAACCAGAGTGCCGGCACTCGAACCACCCCATATCATGGGTGAAACCAGTCCAAATAGCCAGAGGTTCTGCCTTGATTGGGCGTCGGCCGGGCGGCTGCCTCTCGCCTGCTATGCCCTCCCCGAGATCACCCGGGACCGCTCCGGCCGCGCCGCAAGCTTCAGCAGCAGGTCGGGTCGTGCAACCCGCCCTGTAGATCGACGTTACCCACAGCGGTATGCGCGGGTCGCCCCGACGGGGAGCCAACCTCGCCGGGGTCCTTGTCGAGTGGCCGGGTGATGCCGAGGTTGCGCGCTTCCGGACTGGCAAGATCGACAACGCGGCGGTCAGCTTCATCCAGGCGGTTGCCCTTGGCGTCCGTGAGCATTTCGACGGTGGGGAGCAGGAGCTTCGGACCCTGTTGTCGCACGCGGGCCAGCTCGCCCGTGCTCATCTCCAACAGCTGACCGTTGGGGAACACGCCGTTTACATCGATGAACTTGCGCAGCAGGCGACGATCGATCTGGTCTCCCATCCCCATCATGATCTGGTATGCCCGGGTCGGTGTGATCGGCGCCTTGTAGGGTCGGGCAGCCGTGAGTGCCTCGTAGACATCGCAGATCTTCACCATCCGTGTCACCATCGACTGCCGGTGCTCGTGCTCGGTCTCGGGATAGCCTGCGAAGTCGACCGTGCGATGGTGCCCGAAGGCGGTCACGATCGATAGCTCATCCGCTTCCGCATGATCGACCAGGATTGCAGCTCCGTACTCGGGATGTCGATCAACTTCATGTCTCTCCTCCTGGGTCAAGGGAGCGTTGGAGTGGAAGATCTCGAACGGGATGACCGCCTTTCCCACGTCATGCAGGAGCGCTGCCGTGCCGATGCGCACCAAAAGCTCGGAGTCGTCCGTCATTGCGCGAGCGAAGTTCAGCGTCAGGACCGCGACTCGCACCGAGTGGCCAAAGGTGAATACGTCGTACTGCTCTTCTCGAGCCAGGTTCAACATCGGGTGATCGGGATTCTGCAGGTTGTGCACCATCTGCTCGACGTGGGCCTGGACCTCATCGAACCGGATGCGCCCTCCAGAACAAACCGCGACGGTGGCGTCCTGCAGGATCTCGAATGCCCGCTGATACAGCCTTACGGGAAGCAGCAGGTCGTCCAGGCCATTGGCCGGATCGCCCTGGTCACCGGACTCCACGTACGGGGGCAACAAGCGAAGCCGCGGACAGTCACGGTTGTCGAGGTGGCCATTGAGCGTCTCGTGGGTATCTCCGCTCTTCGGCCGTATCGCCAGCACTTCGAGGAACGTGCTGAGGTCGTCGGCGCTGGCGCCGACAGCGAACTGCATGCCACCGGAGTGCCAGTCCTGGACACACTTGATCAACCTTGGGGCGCCAATGCTCGCGCCCAGGAGAGGGCGGGACTCGAAGACCAGGAAGTCCTTCGAGACAGCGATCGAGATGGCGTCTTCTCCGGTGGTGCGGGCAAGTTCCTCGAGATGGCTCAGCAGCTTGACGATCGAGGCCTGCACTCGCGGGTGCCCACTCCAGTAGATCTTGGAGTTGACGAAGGCCGTGACCATCTCGTCGACGAACCTGGCAACAAGTGCCATCACCTCCGTGACCCGATCCATCGCCTCCATGCCTCAGTTCTTCCTCCGGCCAGTCTGGTAGTTCAACACCTGGCTGGCAGCCTTTCGCACGGCCCTCAGCCTCTTGTTGAAGGTCAACGGTCCACACATGGCTTTCAGATCCATCAACAGGATCAACACATCCTGGCTGTCGACATCCCGCAGCGACCGTATCGCGTGGAGGCGTCGCTCGTGCTGCCTGGGGTCCTCGGCGGTATCCCGAATGAACCTGCACACGAGCAACGTCGATTGGTGCAAGAGTGCCCTGTCGGCGCCTCGTCCAGATGCCGCCTTGCACAGGGCAAGGAGGTAGTCCCGTGGCAGCCTGGACGGCGGAAATACCACTCGCAACGCGAGGGATTCCGCACCCCGTATGTTCAGCTGTTGCAGGAACCTGGCTGCCAACGGCACGACCGACTGGTTGCCTTCCTCGAGGATCATCTCTGCCAGCGGCAGGACCTCCCGGCTGGCCCTTGCCAGGATCTTCTCGATGCGTGATGGCACCAGCACGCCGTCCGCTCCGCCAAGGGTGGCTCTGGCCTCGCAGAGGCGCTCAGGACCGATCTCGTGGCAGACGTCGCGGATCTTGCCGAGGTCGACATCGTTGTTCAATTCCAGCGAATCCAGAAACTGCTTGAACAGGTAGGGGAACGCGGCAACGACCGTGCTCGTCGTCAGGAGGTCGGTGCGGCCCACCAGGCTTGCAAACCCATGCCCCTGGACGAACTCCGCAACCCGCCAGAAGGACTCTCGGGTACTGACTTGCCCCGTTTGCTCCGCGTTGTGCGGCAGACAACCCTTGGTGTAGGCTCCCAGCAGCGCCCCGGCTCTCTCGGCCTCGCAGGCCACCTCGCAAAGCTCGGGGACGAGTCCGCTTGCGAACGTTTCATCCTGGGCAGTGACCACGGCGTGAAGGAGGATGCCAAGCATCTCATCCTTCAGGTCACGCTGCCATTCGATGTTCATGCCATCCGCGGTCGGTAGCGCTTCGTGCTCCGCAAGAACCGTCTGCAGATCTTCGGTGAACGTTTCCTGCTCGGGACACCCTGGCAGGCTGCTTGCCGGCGGTTGCCCACCACCAACCTTGGTGCTGGCAAAGATCCTCTCCCCGATCGAAGCCAGGACATTGAAGAGGTCGGTCTCCATGTCGTCGCCGCCGGTGGTGATCAATGCCACCATCCGCATGTCGGCGACGCCGAGGATCTCTTTCACGCAGGCACGCGCACGTTCGGGTGCGTCGAGGACCTCGGGCGGCAGCACTTTCACCAGCTGGGACAGGATGTCCAGGCCGGTGAGGGACCTCTGGCTCAGCATTTCCAGGTTGATCCTCTCCCGCGTCCGGTTCAACCCGTCCAACAGCTCGGGACCCGACTCCAGAGCAGCGAGTAGCCGCATCTCGCGTGACTCAGGGTCCAGACCGAGTCTCTTGGCGACGTCCCTGGCTCGAGCACCACCGCTCGCGCCCCAGACCCCGAGGTAGGACTGCAGGGTCTCGTCCTCGTCGTGCCGCTTCGCGAAGAGGTGGTCGCCGTCGATGTGCATCTCGAGCGGCTGCACACCCGCGGATGAGCCAGTCCACTGGAGCCGAAAGTCGGTGACATCACGGTTCTGGAAGTTGCGCCGCAGCCGGGAGGCAAACTCTGCCAACACCTCCAAGGAGAGCCTGGGCCCCAGGTCGACACCCGCAATGCTGGTCTTGATGCACACTTCCCGTAACCAGGTGGAGTCGCCCTTGTCCAGTTCGACCCTGTGCTGGTTCACCCTGAATCTGTCCCGGTGCAAGCACAACCGCAGCACGCCGGCCCGGTTCCGGTGTTGGTTGAAGCCCAGAACAACCAGCTCTCCGGACCTGATCACGCGGTGGTTCGTGGCGGGATAGATGAACCTCGCCTTCAAGAAGGCGACCCACTCCTTGACGACCTGCTCACACGTCAGCTTGGTGTTGTGTCTTGCATCCCCGGTCATGTTGCGCCCACC